>JAAYJN010000106.1 GCA_012522935.1 Candidatus Cloacimonadota bacterium
CCTGAAGAAACCTTGGCAGTGGTGATGAGAATCATGAAAGAGCATCACTTGCCCACCAACATCTCCCATCAACGGTGGATGCTGAATGCCTTGAAAGACAGCGTTTTGGACGATAACAAACCTCTGGGTGTGTTAGATCGAGAAGACTTTGCTGAAGCCAAAACATTTATACTGCCTCAAAATCCTGCCATCAATGAGCTTGTTTATGAAAGGTTTTTCCCCCATGGCTCAGATTAAGTTCAACCGCAGTTCCTTCGCCTATAGCATGATCTGGCATACTGTCAGGATCATGATCATCATTTTTGCCGTCTCATTGATAGCCTTTTATCTCATTATCTCCGAAATACTCCTGCGTAACTCGCAAAACTATCTGCAAACAGAGGTGAGCGAGCGGGTGGCACAATTTGAGAACAAACTAAGCACCATAGAAATGTCTGGCAGGGTGCTGCGAACCTATGTGGTGGGCAGTGACATACAGAGTGACCAGTTAATAGCCTATATAAGTTCCATGATGCAGCATAATCCGGATCTCTTGTCTGTGTGCATTGTACCGGCTACCGAATTGATGGGGACATACAATCCGTCCATATTTGAGAGGGGCGATAATGATAAAGCTCTCGCCATGACACTAAATGACGAAGATTATATATATCGTGATTGGTATCAGCTTGCCTATCTGATGAATGAGGCACAATGGAGCGAGCCCTGGTTTGATGCCTTGGGAACCAAACAATTGGTATGTTCCTTCTCTCTGCCTCTGCGCAGGGAAGAAAAGATAACGGGAGTGTTGCGGCTGGATATCGCCGTGAAAGACCTCAAAGACATTGATTTGCCTCAAAAGATGACAGCCAAATCTTACTCGATGATTCTATCTGATGTGGGAACCATTATCAAACATCCTGCAGATTCATTGATCATGAATTACAGCATCTTCAACCTGGCGGTGGAGTATGAGGATGACAACTTGAAAAGCGTGGGCAGGAAAATGATAGATGGTGAGAGAGGGATGGATAAAATGGAGAAGCATTCCTACTTTGCAGGGCAGTGGATATCTTATGCTCAATTGCCATCCAACAAATGGATTTTTGCCATTGTGACTGATACCTCCTTTATCTTTGCAGATCGTAAACGCCTGCTCGTCACCATTGTTCTCGTCTTCTCGATTGCCTTTGCTCTCACTCTGTTGACGATTTATCTGCGCACCCTCCGTATCAGCCGTCCGCTCAAGAGCGTTGCCGCCAATGCCGCCCGCATCGGAGAGGGTGATTTTGATGCTGTCCTTTCCGGAAGCGGAGGCATCTTTGAGATAGATCAGCTCTTTACCGCAATCAACAAAATGAAGAACTCCCTTAAGGAATATATTGCCAATCTGAGGCAGGTTTCCATGGAGAAAGAGAGGATACAGGCGGAGGTGGAATTTGCCTCGCAAGTGCAGCTGAGCCTGGTTCCCCACAATAGATCGCAGGTTTTCCTATCTGAACAAATCAGTTTTTATGGGATGCTGAATCCTGCCGGAGCCGTGGGTGGTGACCTGTATGATTATTTTATGATAGATGACGATCATTGCTGCTTTGCCATCGCTGATGTGGTGGATAAAGGAATAGTGGCGGCAATGACCATGACAATAGCCTCCACTCATATCAGAACCACGGCAGATTCTTTGAAAGATACATCACACATTCTGGCTTCTCTGAATGATTTTCTGTGTTCCAAAAACTTGGAATCCACCCTCATCACCATCATCCTTGCCATGATTAACCTCAAAACAGGAGAGATGTCTGTATCCAATTGTGGACATCTGCCCTGGTATCAAATCAAGAAAGATGGCTCCATCATCAAGCATGACCAGACAGATTCCACTGCTTTGGGCGTTTTCAGGGACATTGTTATAGAACAAAAAGTGCTGAGAATTGAAGCGGGAGACAAGCTGGTGTTGATGACAGATGGGGTAACGGAAACGATGAATGACAGGGGCGATTTTTATACCACCAAGAGAGTGGAGGATACGCTATCCACCGTGACTGAAGAGAATATAGAGACCATAGCAGAAACGCTGTATGAAAGGGTGGAGCAGTTTTCAGGCTCTGGCATCCCGCGGGATGACCTTACCCTATTGGTGGTGGAATACAAGGGATAGAATGACAACTGCGTGTCTGTAGTGGGTTTGAGTGAGGTTTTTAAGAAAAGTATTGACAGATTATGCGCTCTCCTTAAAGAGTGCCCATAACAATGTGCTGAAGTGGTGAAATTGGTATACACGCTAGTTTCAGGGACTAGTGAGCAATGAGCTCATGGGGGTTCGAGTCCCCCCTTCAGCACCATTTTTATTTGGGGTTAAAATTGTGCTTGACGGCAGAGGGCTATGGATAAATCATTGCACTTATACCTTGACATTTGCAGATTACTGAATATCAAGCCAATTTATGAATGAGGTAAAGGTGATGGAATCGCAACAAAAGATATTTATCTTGGATACGAATGTATTAATCCATAATCCACAGGCGATGTTTTCCTTTGATGAGCATCGGGTGGTAATCCCCATCGTGGTGATAGAGGAAGTGGATACCTTCAAGAAGGGCGTGGATGAGAAGAGCCGCAATGCGCGTCAGATTGGGCGTTACCTGGATTCGCTAAGGCAACAGGGTTCCCTGCAGGATGGCGTGCCCACAGAGCGGGGAGGCATCATACAGGTGAGCGTAAATCAGGAAGTGACGGAGGCTGCATCCCGTCTATTGTTCCTGGATAGAAACGATAACCTCATCATTGGCACCGCACTGTATTTTAAAAAGAAATATCCAGATAGTGAAGTGACCCTGGTTTCCAAGGATGTAAACGTACGCATCAAAGCAGACAGCGTGGGTATCAATGCTGAGAACTTTGAGACCGATACCATCAAATATGATGAGTTTTATACCGGCTGGCAGGCGATGGAGGTGGCATCTGAGGTGCTGTCATCCCTCAAAAGCAACAAGTATATATCCAATATCTGGGGAAGCTATCATCCGCATGAATTTGTGAGATTCCAGGATGAAGCCGATGATACCGTGATCCACACGCTAAAATATATGAGCAGCAGCAACACCTTTTATCCTCTGCAAAACTATCTGGGACAGGAAGTGTTTGGCATCACTGCCCGTAACTTTGAACAAGAAATGGCGCTGGAGCTACTTTTGGATGATACCATCCCTCTGGTAAGCCTCTCTGGCAAGGCGGGCACTGGCAAGACCCTTTTGGCGATGGCAGCAGGCTTGCAAAAGGTAGTGGAGGAAAGCAGGTATTCACGCCTGGTTATCTCCCGTCCTATTTCGCCTCTGGGAAAAGACCTTGGCTATTTGCCCGGTACCAAAGCAGAGAAATTCAACCCCTGGATGCAGCCCATCTATGACAACATGGATATCCTGCTCTCTTTGCACGATGATAAGAAAGGAAATAGCATCAAAAACAAGAAGAGGCCTTCCATCTTTGACTATATAGATTACGGTTTTCTGGAGCTGGAGCCCCTCACCTATATCAGGGGGCGCAGCCTGCCGGATCAGTTTATTATTATAGACGAAGCACAAAACCTCACTCCTCACGAAATGAAGACCATCATCACCAGAGCTGGAGAGAATACCAAGCTGGTGCTTACCGGTGACCCTTATCAGATTGATATCCCCTATCTGGATTCCCAGAGCAACGGCCTCTCCGTAGCTGTGGAAAAGCTGAAAGGTGAGGAGATGGTGGGGCACATGACTTTGGATAAAGGCGAACGCTCCAAACTGGCAGACCTCGCCGCCAAATACTTTTAACAAGCAGGCTGGATGGAAAGCAAAGACCGTTCTTGGGTGGAGATAGACCTCAGCGCATTCAGGCACAACCTGCGTGCTCTCAAAAAGCACTGTGAGCCTCATCAGCAGTTTATGCAGATAGTGAAGGCTGATGCCTACGGGCATGGTGCCATCGAAATCAGCAGAGTGGCAGTGGATGAAGGCGCCTCCCTCCTGGGAGTGGCAAATGTGGAAGAGGGGAAGCTGCTTCGCATACAAGGCTGCAATAGCCCCATCCTCATCCTATCCCCATCCCTCCCAAGTGAGTGTGAGGAGATTGTGAGCTACCAGCTGGCAGCGTCTGTATCTGATATTTATTTTGCCAAAGCTCTAAACGCCGCTGCCGCTTCTCATAATGTATCTGTAAAAGTGCATCTGAAGATAGATAGCGGCATGCACCGCAGCGGAGTGGCGTTGGAAGAGTTTCCAGCCCTCTGGGAGGCAGTGAGCGCTCTCCCCCACCTTGAGGTGGAAGGTATCTTCTCCCACTATGCCAAAAGCGAGAATGACATCCAATTTAGCAAACAGCAGCTTGATTCCTTCCACTCTGCCATCGCTATTTACCGTGACAAGGTCAAATACATCCACATCGCCAATAGTTCCGCCCTCATCAATTCCCTCTCAGAAGGGGACAATCTGGTGCGTTTGGGCATCCTCAGCTACGGAGTTTACACAGACGCCGGGCAGGCAGACCGCATCCAGCTGGAACCGGTGATGACCTTCAAATCCCACATCGCCCAAATCAAAGAGATCGAGGCAGGGGAAGGCCTGGGCTATAACCTGAGCTGGATAGCTCCTCACGACACTCGTTATGGCGTAATCCCCGTGGGCTATGCCGATGGTTATGACTTTATGCTTTCCAACCGGGGGAAGGCTCTGATACAGGGCAAGCTATGCCCGGTAATTGGCAGAATCAGCATGGATATGACATGTGTGCTGTTGGATGACATCCCAGATGTGGCTTGTGGAACCACCGTAATCCTGATGGGTGTGGGTGATCCCTCCCTGCGTGTGGAAAGCCTTGCCGCCAGCTATGGAGGCTCTTCCTATGAGCTGCTGTGTCAGGTGGGACGGCGCGCCCGGCGTTATTACCTGGAGGAAGGCAATCTCTCCCATCTGGCACCCATCGCCCGCAGAGACTTTGTATCCAGTGATTTCACTGATTCCAAATTGAGCCAGATCATCCAATCCGCCATCAGCCAAAGATTGCGTGATGAAGAGATTGGAGAGCTGATATCCCGTGAAATCCTGCGCGTCTTCTTCTTCAATAAAGATCAGGACATCCACTACCGCAAGAGCTTTATTCACCATATCAGCCTGCAGGATTCTGATAATGATCACTATTGGCGGGCACACACCCGCCTTGGTTTTAGAAAGATATTGCAAAACGACTACTTCATAGTGGCATGCGCCACGTCTGATGCTGCCTTGAGGAAGTACTTTATGCGCAAGGATGTGGAATACCGCTGGTTGATGGATGATAGCTTTGAGCTGGATGAGGGCGCCTTTAAGCTGAGTGAGGTGTATGTAAACGACATCCGCCTGGAGGTGAAGGTAAAGCGCCAGAATAACTGCCTGGAGCTCTATTGTCACCATCCTTTATTAGAGAGCCTGGTGGGCACAGAGGTCTCATTCCGCATTGATACTGCATCCTACTATCCCAAAGCCTCCCACCAGCTAAGCGTCTTTATCAACGAACTTACCCACGGCGTGCAAGTAAGCCTGGATTACCCTCCTTCAATATCCAGCATGGAGGTGGTAACCGTGTTTTCCGGCCAAAACCGTTATCCCACTGTAACTCGAGAAGCCGGTAAGATAACGGTCCATACCCGGGATGAAGAGTGGGTATTCCCACAATCCGGCGTAGTATTTGCATATTAGAGATGTAGAAAGTAAAAGGAGTTTAACATGCGTACAGGATTTTTGATGGTAGAACCACCCTTCCAAGACCGCTTGGATGCATACAAACAACGCCTCCTACAATACAAGGCAAGACTGGATAAATCGCAATAGATATGAATAACAGCCCTGCACGTCTGATCCTGATTGGAGGCGGTACCTGCTCAGGCAAAACCACCATCGCCAAAGCAATTGGCAAGCGCATTTTCGACCTCAAATCAGTGATAATCTCCCACGATAACTATTACAAAGACCTCGGTCACCTCAGCCCTGAGGATGCCAATAGGGTAAACTTTGATCACCCGGATTCCATAGATGTGGATTACCTCATGCAAGACGTGAAACTGATGCTGAAAGGCAAGGCGGTAAACGTGCCTCAATATGACTTTATCACCCATCGCCGCAGTGAAGGCACCCTCTGCATCGCCAACGCCGATGTGGTGATCCTGGAAGGTATCTTTGCCCTCTATTATCCGGAGCTGATCACGCTTTCAGACCTCAAGATATTTGTGGATACTGATGCGGATATCAGGCTGGCACGCCGTATTCAAAGAGACACTGTGGAGCGGGGATTCGATGTGGAATCCGTGCTCTTGCAGTATCTGGAGACCGTGAAGCCCTCCCATCAGGCATTCATCGATCCCAGCAAAAAGAATGCCGACGTCATCATCCCCGGAGACAGGGAATTTGACAAAGCTTTATATATGTTAAATGCTTATTTGCAGTATAGCCTAAAAACACAGTGACAGAAGCAGTTTTACGCTTTTTCTTGACACAGTGATGCCCTGTTTCTTTTTGGGCTCAATAAACGTTCTCAAGGAGTTTCCTACACTAACATGGAAAATCATAGGATAGATAGCCACCCCATCCTGCCCGTGCCACAACGGGAGGAAATCATGTTTAAATTTAACGATCAACCGCTTTTGGCACAGCGGGGAGAGATGATAGCCTCCGCCCTGATTGCCAACGGTATTTCCATATTTGGACACCATCACAAGGATGGCAGCGCACAAGGCATTTATTGCGCCAATGGTCAATGTGCCAAATGCACAGTAATCGCAGATGGAATGCCCGTAAAATCCTGCATGACCGAGGTATTGGAAGGAATGGAGGTGCAGAGTGTGGAAGGCTTGCCCTCCCTGCCGGAATCAGATTATGTGCCGGATAGACCGCGCATTGAACAGCTGGAAACAGAGGTGCTCATCATTGGAGGCGGTCCTGCGGGGCTGTCTGCCGCAATAGAATTGGGTAAACAAAACATCCGCACCCTGGTGGTGGATGACAAACACATCTTGGGCGGAAAGCTGGTACTACAAACCCATAAGTTCTTTGGCTCCGAAGCCGACAGCCGGGCTGGCACCCGTGGACATGATATTGGCAAGATACTGGCACAAGAGGTGGCGGCATACCCATCAGTTGAAGTATGGACCAAAAGCACCGCACTCTTTGTATTTAGTGACAAAAAAGTGGGCATCCTCAAAGATGGAGTATATAAGATTGTAACGCCCTCCCGCATCCTCAATGCCGCTGGAGCCCGGGAAAAGTTCCTCAGATTCCCCGGCAACCATCTGGCGCGAATATACGGTGCCGGTGCCTTTCAAACCATCGTCAATAGAGATCTCATCCGTCCCACAGAACGTCTATTCATAATCGGAGGTGGCAACGTGGGATTGATTGCTGCCTATCATGCGCTGCAAGCTGGCATCACCGTTGTAGGCTTGGCAGAGGCAATGCCCTCCTGTGGGGGCTACAAGGTACATGCAGACAAGCTCAGACGCTTGGGCGTGCCCATCCACACCTCCCATTCAGTTCTCTCTGCCAATGGCGAAGAGGTGGTAGAATCCATCACCATCTGCCAAGTGGATAATAGATTCAAGCCCATTCCCAATACAGAAAAGAGTTTTGAGTGTGATACCATTCTCATCGCCGTAGGCTTGGATCCATTGGCGGAATTCACTCTGCAGGCAGAAGCCGCCGGCGTACCCATCTATGCCGCTGGGGATGCACTGGAAATAGCAGAGGCATCATCCGCAATGTTCAATGGCAAGATTGCCGGGCTCAAGATTGCCGCCGATTGTTTGGCAGGAATCAGAGATGTACAAGCCATCCCCACAGAGTGGTATGCCAAGGCGGAAGAACTGAAGAAGCATCCCGGTAAAATAAAGGAATATCAAAGCAATTTGCCCACCCAAGGCGTATTCCCCGTCATCCACTGTTTGCAAGAAATCCCTTGCAATCCCTGCACCACCGTGTGCCCCACAAATTCAATCCACACCGAAGACGGCAGCCTGATGGGCTTACCCCTCTATGACGGCAATTGCATCGGCTGTAACAAATGCCTGCTCATCTGCCCCGGGCTCGCCATAACCCTTGTGGATTACAGACAGGACGCCGCCTTCCCCACCGTCACTTTACCTTATGAAATCACCAACATCGTCTTTGCCAAAGACGATATGATCAATTTGGTGGATATAGATGCAGAGCCATTAGGCAGCTATCCCATTCTAAGCGTGCAGGATATCAGGAATCGTCAAACCCAGCTCATCAAGGTAAAGGTACCTGCACAGATTGCCAAACAAGTGGCTTCCTTCATCATCCAAGACGCCTCCCAGAGCCAGCCTTTGCCGGAACCCATCCTGCTGCATAGGATGGCAGATGATGCCATGATCTGCCTCTGTGAAAGGGTGAGCGTGGGACGCGTGCGTGAGCTGGTTAAAGCCGGCATTACAGACCTGAACCAAATCAAGGCAATCACCAGAGCCGGAATGGGACCCTGTGGCGCCAAAACCTGTGAAACCCTCATGAGGGGTATCCTGCGCGAAGAAGGCATTCCCACTGAGGATGTGGTGCCCAATACCCGCCGTCCTGTGTTTGTGGAGGTTCCCCTCGATGTATTTCCAGATGGAGAGTAAAAATGCAAAAGACTTATGACGTAATCATCATTGGCGCCGGATCAATAGGACTTCCGGCAGCGCTAAGCCTGGCAGAACAGAAATTGAAAGTATTGGTAATAGATGCCGCACATGGTCCCGGGCAAGAAAACAACAAGAAAGCCATTGGCGGTGTGAGAGCCACTCACAGCGATTTTGGCAAAATCAACGTGTGTCAACGCTCAATTGAAATCCTCAAAAACTGGCAGGAGGAACGTGGTGATGATATAGGCTGGATTTCCAATGGGTACAGCTTCCCTGCATGGGAACACACTCTTGCAACCACACTATTATCCCAGATCAAAGTCCAGCACAGCTTTGGGCTCAATATCACATGGGTGGGCGCCAAAGAATACAACGAGCTGGTACCCGGCATAAACATGGAAAACCTGATAGGATCCACCTATTCTCCGGAAGACGGCTCCTGCTCTCCCCTGCTCACTGCCTCAGCATACTATTTTCATGCGCTGAAGGCGGGTGTTGAGTTTAAGTTTGGACACCAGGTTTTGGGCTTTGAGATGGTGGATACGCGCATTGTTTCCTGCCGCACGGATAAAGGCGAATTTCATGCCGCCGGATTCATCAACGCCGCTGGCAATCATGCCCGTGAAATAGGCGCCATGGTGGGCTCTGATGTAAAGGTCTTCCCAGACAATCATGAGGCTGGCATCACGGAGCCGGTAGCCCGCTTTTTTGGACCCATGGTTATCGATTTGCGCTCCCGTCCGGGGTCATCAAACTTTTATTTTTATCAAAATCACGAAGGACAGGTCTGCTTTTGCTACACTCCGGAGCCCCCGATCTTGGGGATAGATAATCGCAGCACCAGCGAGTTTTTGCCGCATTGCTCAAAGCGTATGTTGGAAGTTTACCCCCGCCTGCGCTATCTGAAGGTGCGCCGCACATGGAGAGGGCAATATCCCATGACGCCGGATGGCTTTCCCATCGTTGGCTATATGAATGAATGCACAAACCTGCTGCATGCCGCGGGAATGTGTGGACAGGGCTTTATGCTGGGCCCCGGTATGGGGGAATTGCTCAGCCGCATCTTCCTCACCACTGCCACTCACGATGATATGAAGGTGATGCAAAGCTTTAATCCCTACCGTGATTATAGTGGCAAAGAAGCTTTAATGTAGTTTCCCGCCCCCTTTTCTCCCCTTTCTTCCTTATTAACCACCCTTGTCTCTCCCTTGTCGAGACAAGGGAGAGACAAGGGTGGTACAAGGGAGGCTAATGGGCAAGGAGCACGCAGCTCGTGTTTAGGGGTCAGAGAACAGAGGGCAAAAAAAGAACCGGCATATCCTTATTTAAAGCACATGCCGGTTGCAATGTTATTTCAGATTAGCTTATTGGATCTGGTTGATCATTCCATTTACAGAGTTGATACGGGAGTTGATATCTGCCAATGCAGAATTGTCTGTTGCTCTGCTGCGGGCTGATTCCAATTGGCTTTTGGCATTACGCAAGAAATTTAGTGCAGAGCTCTTGGCAGTGTCACGATCTTTCTTGAGTTGGTTTGCCTTTTTACCCACTGCCTTATCCAGTTGTTTTTCCAAATCTGCCATGCGGTTATATTGTTCAGTTCCTTTCACTTGGGCCACAGAGGAAAGAATGATATAGGGCTGATACAACTGTGAGTTTCTGCTGATGGCAGCGTTGGCATTGGTCTCGGCATCACCATATTTCTTTTGAGAAAGGTAAATGGCAGCCAAATTCAGATAGATAAGGGCATTGTCACCATCTATCTTTTTAGCATCATTCAGGGCTTTGATGGCTTTATTATTCAGGTCTCCAGCAGCTTTGGCATCTTTGGTTTCCTGGGCTTGGGTGCGGTAGAGCCCTGCCACTGTGAGGTAAGCTTGTGCATTATTGGGATCGTTTTTGACAATGTTTTCATAGCGAGCAATGGCTTCGTTGATGCGATTGGCTTTAAAATAGGAGGCAGCCAAGCGGTCTGTGACCAATTCGTTATCCGGGAAGATCTCGGCAGCACGTTCCAAAATGGGGATAGCCTCGGCATATTCTCCGTCTTCATACAACAAGAATGACAAACGAATCACGGATTGTACATAGTCGGGGTTTATCTCCAAGGATTTGTTCAAAGCTTCTTTTGCCTTTACTTTGTTGCCCGCATCATCATGGAGGTTGGCAACGATCAGCCACAATTCTTCGTCTTCATTCTTAAGCGCCAGATTCTCCATCAAGACCACGAGTTTATCAGGTTGATCTGTCTGCTCATAGATATTCAACATGGCACGTTGATAATCTTGGTTTTCTGCATCCATTCTTATTGCCATATCCAAATTCTGTTCTGCAAGCTCATATTTTTCCTGTTTGCCATATACCATTCCAAGGTAATAGTAGGCGTTATGCTTTTGGGGATCAAGCCCTATCACTGTCTTGAAGCCAGCTTCTGCTTCTGTATATTTCTCGGTAAGATAGTTTTGGATGGCGATGTTGTGGAGCTTGTCCACCTCGATGGATACAAAACGGTCTATCTCTGGCAAAAACTCTTGTACCAAAGCATTAAGACGCTGATTCTTATCGTTTGTCACAGAAAAGGAGAATTGCTTCAGCTCATCTGAACGGCTGCTGTAAAAACGAGTGCTGATGCTGAAGGATGAGCCGCGTGTGGTGACGTTGCCAAATATCAAGACGTCTGTATCCAGCACTTTGGTAAGTTTTTGCATATCTTCTTTTTCAAGTTCATCAAATTCGTTGTAACCAGCTTCCTTAAACAGTCTGGCAGTATCACTCATATCCTGCAATCTGTATTGAGGATGGGTCTGAAAAGCCAAATCAAAATCACGCACAGACATGATTTTGATCACGTTTCGACATTGGCTGTCGTTGGCTTTGAGGGGCAGGATAGCCACTTTGGTGATGGTGCCTTTAAATTCAGCTACATCATCAGTGTTTATTTGAAGCTTATTGGTGGAGCAAGAGAATAGCAAAAGCGCTATTGCCACTGCAATGATAATACGGGTGGACATTATACCTCCATATATTGTTTATAGTTTTTTACTACTGTTTTGGGCAACGCCTTTCTGTCAAGAGAAAAGGCGGCACAGAGCTGGAGGGTCCACCCTACCATTTCCAGGGTAGGAAGTGATCTTTTATTTCCTCATTATAATAGCGATCTGTCATGGTGGCAATGAAATCCCTCACCTGCTCTGCGGGCTTGAATCCATCACGATAAGCCTCCACCTTGTGGTCCAAAAAGTGCTTGAATATTTTGGATTCCTTTCTGCCTTTGTGGATATCATCCAAATAGATGTCAAAGCGCATGCCCATCGTGCGGTGGATGATCTTGATTGCCCTTTTTACGTTTTCATCGGTATAGATGCGGCGATAATTGAACTTCATGAGCTCCAAGAGGTAATGGGAGCTTTCCTCATCAAAGGCAATCCAATCCTGGCCATAACTATTTACTATCACACTCTTGATGAGGGTCTCTATGATTTGGCTGTTTGTATTGCCCAAAAATTGGGTAACATCCTTGGGTAATTCCTCTCGTTTGAGGATATTAAAGCGGATGGCATCCTCTATATCCTGCCCAATATATGCAATGGTATCGGTAATGCGCACCACGCACCCTTCCAGAGTGCTGGGCATCCAATCAAACTGCCCTCCAGTTTTCTTGTGTGTGATATAATCCTGAATGCGCTCCTCTGTCTTATCCTTTTCTGGTATCAGTATCGTATTATGGACTTCTCCATCATGAGAGATGATGCCATCACGAACAGGGAAGGTGAGGTTTAAGCCCTCCCCTTTGCTGGAGATATGATCCACAATGTGCAGAGATTCTATATTATGGTGAAACTGGCCGATGCCATTGGCTTCACAGCTGGCAGAGAGCGCCTTTTCACCATCATGGCCAAAGGGAGCGTGCCCCAAATCATGCCCCAAGGCAATGGCTTCTATCAATTCGGTATTCAGCCCCAGATACTTGCCAATAGTGCGTGAAATCTGGGAAACATACGCTATATGCAGGTTGCGGTTTGTCATCTCTTCATCAATGAGGTTGGTGAAGGAAAACACCTGGGTTTTACCGTGATAACGGCGATAGGCACCGCTGATAAGGATGCGGTCTCTATCCACTGCAAAGCGGGTGCGCATTGTGTCTTCCACCTCATCTTTCTTGCGATGAGCGTCTGTGTCTTTAGTGGCGCGCACGCCCAATGTGCATTCGTTCTTATCTCTGATCTGGGCGAATATTTCGTTTAACTTGTCTTTCATTTGGTTTGTCTCCGGTGAATTTTGTAGCGAGGCATACTCATTAGATAAGATATCTGATTTGATAATATAGACAAATGAGATTCAGATGTTTGCGTGGCTATTGTGGATATTCCTCTTGACGGCAAATGCGCTTGCGAAAAATCTGGATTGCAGATTTGCAATCTTTACACCATCAATAAAGGCGGTATTATGAGATACATAGCGATAGGTAAAGAAACCAACCGTATTGTGGATTTTATCCGTCAATACTATAACGGAGCCGGCTTTGGCAAGGCGGTGATTGGTCTCTCCGGGGGATTGGATTCCTCCGTGTCTGCAGCGTTGGCAGCGCTTGCACTGGGACCCAATAATGTCCTTGGCATCACCATGCCCTATTTCCAAAGCTCTCCACAATCCCTGGCGGATGCAGAGGAGCTGGTGGCTGCTTTCCGGATCAAGCACAAGGTGATCCATATTGATGCTTTCACCCAGCCATATTTTGATGCCCATGCTCCGGATGCCAATGCCCTGCGCATAGGCAACTGGCTGGCAAGGATGAGGATGTGTGTGCTGTTTGATCAAGCAGCCGCGTGTCAGGCATTAGTGTTGGGCACAGGCAATCGCAGCGAGCTGTTGATTGGGTATTTTACTCAATTTGGTGATGCTGCCTGTGCGATAGAGCCCATCGGGCATCTCTATAAAACGGAAGTGCAGAGATTGGCTGAACATCTGGGAGTGCCCCAGAGTATTATCGATAAGGTGCCCAGTGCAGATTTGTGGGAGGGACAGACTGATGAGGATGAGATTGGATTGGGCTATCCCATCATAGATAGGGTGCTTTATGATATATGCGAAGGTGGGGTTGATTCCTATCAGGAAGGTCTCCCCTACACTCGTGAGGAGTATGAGAGCGTGAAAAGAATGCTGAATTCATCTGCCTTCAAACGCAAACTTCCGCCCATGCTGGAGCCTACATGCTAAGGCTATTTCCCAAAAGCAACCGCTGTCGCATCTGTCATAGCGAAAGCGGCAATAGAGAATGCCCCAGCCGCAATAAATCCATTGGCTGGCATTGCTGCAACGAAATGCGGGTGGATCTGAAATGCCCCTCCAGCTGTTCCTATGCTGGCACCCGGGATAAGGAAGGTAAAAGCCCTTTCCCTGCATTTAAGTCTGAATCAACCACAGAGTTTGTCCATGCCATCAAGCTATATATGGACTTTTGGATTCATCACCCTTTGGCAGCTTTGGATGATAACTCTCCCGCTGCCATGGCAAAAGAAGATCCTTCCAGGCTGATGGACTGGCTGGGATCCTTCCGCTATCCGGCATCATTCCCCATGAATTACCTCTTGCAGAAGCTGGGTATGCCACATCAGAAGGATTCAGATACAGACAATCCTGAATACATTGCCAAGAACTATTTGGAAGCCGTTATGACACATGATTGGCAGGCACTTAGGAGTATGACTATCAACCAGGATGATGATAATGATTTGGCAATTCGTTATCAGGAAATCATTTCTGCGATTCCCGCCCTCAATCGCATCAAGCATTACGAGATAATCCACGCAGGCATTGCAGATGATGGCATTACGGCTTTGGTATATTTGGAGGTCAATCATAAGTACGATTGGACAATGATCTTTAGCAATATCAAAGGGCGCTGGCTGCTGAGACAGCAATTAGCTGGCAATCCCTCTTTGTTTTATGCTCAAAATGATGTCCACAAGTCCCTTGCCGAAGCATTGGGAGCCGGCAAAGATGAGGAGGCTTGGCAGGTTTTGGAGCCCAGGTTGCCCCTGTATCCTGATAGTGCAGACCTCCGCTACTACCTGGCGCTATATTGGCAATTGGTAAAGCAAATGGATAAGGCACGGGTGGAGTATTTCAATGCAATGGCTTTGGATAACGACTTTTATGCCCCTGCCTTCACGTTGGGTGCCCTATACCTGAGCGAAAACAACTGTGAGGAAGCTCTCCACTCTTTTGAACGCTTGGCTCTGAAACATCCGGATGACTCCAATATCCTCAACAATCTGGGCGCTGCCTTGGCTGGTTTGGGGAGAATTGATGAGGCAAAAGCCACCTGGCAAAAGATACTCCAAATGGAGCCCAGCCATATGCTGGCAAAGAAGAACTTGGATCGCTATCCATGAGTGATAAATATACCCACAAGCACATCCTCAGATACATCCTGCTCGGCATGCGTGAAGCTGAAAAAGCCCGCGGAATGTGCTCTCCCAATCCCTTTGTGGGAGCTGTAATAGTGAAGGATGGCAAAGTGATAGCCACCGGACACACCCAGGCTTATGGCAAAGACCACGCCGAGGTGGTTGCTCTCAAGAAAGCTGGAACCCTCGCCCGGGGAGCGGATATGTTTGTGACCCTCCAGCCCTGTTCCCACCGGGGGAAGACGCCCCCCTGCACCGATGCCATCATCAAGGCAGGGATAGCCGGGCTTTGGTTTGGCATCCCCGATCCCAATCCACAAGTGAATGCTGAAGGCTTGGCGCCTGGCACCATCTCCGGTATTCAAAGCATGCAGGATGCCGGCATCAATGTAAACTGGGGCTATATGGAGGAGGAGATCAGGAGGCAACTGGAATATCATCTCTGCCGTATCCAAGAGCAGCGTCCCTTTGTCATCCTAAAAAGTGCCCTCAGCCTGGATGGTAAATATGCGGCGATGGATGGCTCTTCCCGCTGGATATCTGGTGAAAAGTCCAGAAAAGCCGTGCATCACCTGCGGGAAACAGTGGATGTGGTAATGGCAGGAATCGCCACAGTAATGGCGGATGATCCCCTCTTCACCGTGCGTTTGCCCCAGTCCAAACGCCAGCCCCTGCGAGCTGTATTGGATACAGAGCTATCAATCGATCCAAACAGTGCCTTGATCCAATCCATTGCTGAAGCGCCCATTATTATCTTTCATAAAAAGAGGCTGGATGCCATGCAAAGACAAAAGGCTGCAGAGCTGAAAGAACTGGGCGTGGAGCTGCTTCCCATATCCTCACACCAGGGAAGGCTGGTTCTGGATGAAGTGCTGCAAGAGCTGCATCAAAGAGGATTTTATAGCGTTCTGATGGAGTCCGCCGGAGGCTTGGCTGCTTCTTTCATTGCCGAACACTTGGTGGATAAATTCATCTTCTTCCTGGCGCCCAAGCTGCTGGGAGGAGGCATGGCAGCCCTGAAAGCATTGCAGCCAAACAACATCAAAGACGCCTTGGATTTGGAGATAACAGACTGTCAATACAGCGGTAAGGACATCATGATAACCGCCTACCCAAGATATTGATGGCAAAAACCACGCTTTTGCTTATTTTAATATTAGAAATGATAAATACACTGGAGGAATAGATGAAAGTCATCAATTCAATAGACGTGCCTTTGGAGCTCGTCGATGCTGAAGGCGCAGTTGGCGCCAAAATCCGTTGGTTAGTGGGGCAAAAAGACGGCGCCCCCAATTTTGCCCTGCGTTTGTTTGAAGTGGAGCCCGGTGGTCACACCCCGCACCACGTTCACGAATGGGAGCATGAAATGTATGTGCTTTCCGGACAAGGCAAGATTGTGACCGACCGCGGTGAATTTGTGTTTGGTCCAGACGATGCGATGTATGTGGATCCCAATATGAGACACTCTTTCCACAATACTGGAGATGAATTACTGCGTTTTTTGTGCATAATTCCCCATGATAAACCCGCTGCAAAGCAGTCACTCAATCCCTTTGCGGATGAAGAAGCAAACGATTGTTGAAGGAATATCTGATGGAAGAGAAACACCTCAAATTCTTTCGCGACCTCGTCTCTGCACCCAGTCCATCCGGGTTTGAAGCCCCTGCCCAGAAGGTGGCGCGTGCTTTCATGGCACCTTATGCTGATGAAATCACCTCCGATATCAACGGCAACCTGATTGCTTTCAAAAAAGGCAGTGGCAAGCTGAAAGTGATGGTGGTGGGGCATGCGGATGAGATCGGCTTTATCATCAACCACATTGACGAACAAGGTTATGTATACGTGAAAAGCTTGGGCGGTTTTGACGTGAACCTCCTGCCCGGCTTGCGCGTGGATATATATCATGAAGAAAACCTGGTGCGCGGCATCTTTGGAAGGAAGCCCGTCCACATGATGCGCGGTGACGAAGGCTCTCCCAAACTGAAGCTGGAAGACCTGTGGATAGATATCGGAGCCACCAGCAAGGAAGAAGCCCTCAAGCTGGTAGCCATCGGCGATATCGCCACCTACCACAGCCAGTTTGAAATGCTCTCTGAAGACTTCGTAGTCACCAAAGCCACCGATAACAAGGCTGGCGTGTATGTGGCAGCCCGCGTGATGCAGGAATTGGCAAAGAAGAAGCTGAAAGCAAACTACTATGCCGTGTGTTCCGTGGGAGAAGAGACCACCATGAAGGGAGCCGCCACCAGCGCCTCGCAGATCCAACCCGATATCGCCATAGCCGTGGATGTCACCTTCACCTCCGACGTTCCCGGTTCAGACAAGCGTATTTACGGAGACGTATCTTTGGGCAAAGGCCCCACGCTCAGCATTGGCGCCGCTTTGCATCCAGTTATCAGGGAAAGGCTGATCGCCGCCGCAGATAAGCTGAAACTGCCTTATCAGATTGAGATAGCCCCTGGCAGAACAGGCACCGATGCGGATGCCATCCATGCCCGTGGAGTGGGAGCCGCCACCGCCGTCATCGGCATCCCCAATCGTTATATGCACTCACCCAATGAGGTTATCTCGCTTAGCGATCTGGATAATGCCGTGAAAATGACCGCTGCTTTTGTTGCAGCTCTGGACGATAAAATAGACCTCAAACGCTGAATATAGCAAACTGTGAAGTGCCAGGGAAGAAATAATCGTTGACGCCCTGGCACTTTTCATTTTTCTGGCACAAAATGCTATGCATTACTGCAATTGCAAATTAAGATAAATAGAATAAAGGAGCAACCATGGCAAAGAACAATCGTGGAAAAACCCTTAGAACATTGGTCGCCCGCGGTCGCGGAGAGTGCCCTTCCTGCCATCGTACAGGCGTCAAATTGCTTTACGAAATAAAAGCGGGAGAACAGACCTTCAAAGTGTGCAAGATCTGCAAAACCGTCCCCGCCGAAAAACTGGGCGCCTAAGCCCCTTTGGCATCTTACAAAGCCCGTTTTGCCCAATGGTTTTATCATCTGGCAAGCCGGGCTTTTATTGATTGATGAACAAATTTATGAAGAAGCGCCACAGCCTGGGGCAAAACTTCCTCACTGATCCTGATATCGCAGCTCAGATAGCAGCTTCAGCCGGTATTGAGGAAGGCGAGACCGTGTGGGAAATAGGCCCCGGAATGGGCATCCTCACCCAAGAGCTGCTAAAGTATCAACCCCGGCTCACCGCGTTTGAGATTGATGGAAGGCTGATTCCCTTTCTGGAAAAGCGTTTTAGGGATTCATTAGAGCACATTCATGGCGATATTTTACAGCAGGATTGGGCGGCTTTGATTGCTGGCAAAGAGCTGAAGCTGGTTTCCAATCTCCCCTATCAAATCAGCTCTCCCCTCTTGGAACTTTTACAGCGGCATCACCAGAGCTTCAAATTGTCTGTGCTGATGTTGCAACGAGAAGTGGCTCATAGGCTCACGGCATCCCCTGGCAGCAAGGCTTATGGTGCGCTCAGCCTCAGGATGCAGCTCAATTTTGATATCGAAGTGGTGATGGATGTATCCAAAGATTATTTTGACCCCGTGCCCCAGGTGGATTCCAGCGTTGTGAGGATCACACCCCGGGCAATCCCAGCCCAGATCCAGAACCTCACCACCTTCCATAGGCTTATCCGCATCGGCTTTTCCAGCAGAAGAAAGACCATGCGCAACAACCTCCTCCCCCACTACGATAAAGCCACACTCCTAAAACTGCAAGATAGCTCCGGAATAGACTTACAACGCCGGGCAGAGACGTTAAGTGAAGCTGAATTCATCCTTCTTTCTGATTTGCTTTAGTCTGGTTGCCTCGCTATTGGCAGCACAGAATAAAGAACTGGAGTTCTTCTTTTCCGACACTCAAAACGTACGCAGCACCCAAAACGCCCTCAACTATCAAATCCTATATAGTCCCCGTTCCCTGATTGGCATCAAAGTAAATACCGGCACTGATGAACGGCTCACCTTTGACCAAAGAAGCAGGCAGGCATCCCTGCAAATGGATTGGCAACTGGGAGGCAGGCTATTTTCTCACTTCATCAATACGGGCTATGAATACTTTTACGATTCCAGCTCGCTGGAACAGGAGCTTTCCCCTTATCGCAACAAAACCGCCTTCCTGGGCTATGACCTGGAGTTTTCCCCCGTGGATAGCCTTGCGCTCAACTTAGGTGGCAGCGCCATCATCAGAAGGGAAGAAGACCGCTATACTGCAGACAGGCTTCTAAAAAGTGACGGTTACCGCTTGCAAGGGAGCATGAGGGCAGCATCTGGCTGGGGGGATGCCCAGTTTGGCATCAGGGCACATGTGGAAAGTAAAGATTTGGATTGGGAAGCTTACAGGAGAACCAACATTAGCGCCTGGACTGATTATGAGACTTACCAATTTCAATGGCAGCAAAGCTTTAACTGGGATTACAACGAAGACGATCTTTATGTGTTGGAAATGCGTCATGGTGACAGACCCGAAGGCAACTACCGCTTCAGCGATATGCAAAAGCGCAATTCCATTGGCTACAACAGCTTTATGGAGTACCGCCATCCTTCAGACTATGTGAGGCTCTCTTTTGCAGACATCTTTTGGCGCCGCTATCTCTCCTTGCAGGAAAACGCCCCCCGCAACAACACCGATTTGATAAATCAAGCCAATCTGGATTTGGACGTCCAGATTCACCCCCGCCTAACTCTCAATAGCCGTGCCATGTATCATTACAGCTTAAAAGACTTCAGCTATCTGGGCAATACCCGCCACACCTCTCTGAGGGGATTATCCGCACGCTTGGGCTGGGAATATCTGCCTTACGATTCCCTTTTGGTACAGTATTCCATCGATTTGCAGCGCAGCCTGTATCCAGAGGAAGATCATATGTGGGATAACGACCTGCGCACCAGCTCCCTCAGCCTTGGCGTGGTACACCATTGGAAACAGCGGATGAGGCTGGGCACCTGGGTAAATTGGAGCCTGAAAGATGACGTATATATCGATGGCATCCTCTCCTCAAACAACAAGAATATCAACAGCATTTCACTGATGCCGGATTGCCGCATCCTCATTGGGGATAGGCTGAGCTTTAACCAATATTACAAGCTGCGTGCGGAATATACGGATTATATGTATGAGGGCAGAAACCGCAGCTTTTACCGGCACCTGGGCTATCGATACAGTCTTACCTTCGATAGCTTTCCTTTGGCGGCACGCAGCGGTAATCCCGTGTGGATGCTACTGCCCTATCGTCAAGGATATGGCAATGCGATATCGATGGAGCTTAGTTTTGGCTATGAACAAAACGATTATGCCGAAAATATGGGCGAGTATTATCTGATCAATTCCAAAAACAAGCGCTACTCCTCCGGATTCCAAATCAAACATGATATTGATTCCCTCTATTATATTGTGGAACCCAAATATTTTTGGGGCACCTGGCAGGAATATTCCCTGCTCCTGGGCTTGGCATGGCAGTTTAATCCTCAATCCCTGCTGGAGTTTTCTCTAAATCCCATAGGTGAAAGCCTCAATTCATTGGAGTGGCGCAGCAGCATCAATCTTAGTTTACGTTATTGAAGCTGTCAATCTGACCGCTTTTTGCCCATTAGCCTCCCTTGTACCACCCTTGTCTCACCCTTGTCGAGACAAAGGAGAGACAAGGGTGGTTAACAGACGCGGTATCAGTTTGGGGGCATAAATACCAAAGATTCAGATATTCAGTTACAAAGGAAATTGCTTGACATTCTGCCTGTAGGCGCATCTTTTGATTTCAATCCCAATTTATAATCAAAATACATATATAATGGAGGAACGATGCGCATCGCCAAATACGCCTTGGTAGTGATTTTGTTCACCTTGTTACTTTCCGGATGTGGAAAGAACGTCACCCTGTATAAACAGGCTAAAAAACTTTATGAGGCGGGCAATTATGAAGCTGCTCTGACGGCAAACGCCCAATCCTTGCTCATCAAAGCAGATTACAAAAAAGCTCAGGAACTGCTCAAGAATGTATATCCCAAAGCCATCAAATACAGGAAGGATAACATTACCAAAATACAGGCAAAAGACGAGCCGGACATGTGGGATCTATTGGTTCCCGAATATCAGGGATTGGTGAATATCTTTGACACTATGGCAGATTTGCCCCGTTTGGTGCACCCCAAGACCAAAGAGGTGTTTAGATATGACAGGGAGGATTACTATCCCCAGCTGAAGGAAAGCCGCACCAATGCCGCTGCCTATCATTATCAGAAAGGACTGGATATCACACTGCAATCTGATGAGCCAGACATTCAAAAGCAGGCAGCCTTGGAATTTAAGTAAGCGATGGATTTTGACGCCAATTACAAAGACGTAAAAGTGCGCTATGAACAAGCGCGCCGCATGGCTGTAAAGCGCATTGCCATCCTGGCTTTTGAGGATAAAACGGGTGATCGGAACCGGTATGGCGGCATCCCCGATATGTTGGAATCCAAGATAGTAAGCAGCCTTATCAATGACAAATCCGCAGCTGAATTCATGGAAATCATCAGCCGCGAAAGAATTGATACCGTGCTTAAAGAGCAGGAGCTTAGCGCCTCCGGCTTGGTGGATGAATCTTCTGTGGCAAAATTTGGACAGATCTTGGGAGCGCATGAGATCTTGAGCGGCAAAATCCTCAAGGTGGAAGTGCAACCCTCCCGCGTGAGCTCCCAACAGCTGAAGGAAAGCAAAACAATCGAGATTGAACAGGGAGATGCGGAGACAGACCCCAATGATGAGGACGACGATACACCAGCGCTGAAACTGAAGCAAGACATACAGGTTCTTTACACCACATACACCAAGGAAGCCTCCGTATATATCACCGCCTCTTATGAGATTGTGGATGTGACCACAGGCAGGATAAAGGTTCAGGATACCTATACGGGAACCTACACTTGGAGCGACACTTGGGCAAGAAAAGACAGCGGAGACGACCGTGCCCTCACCCCTGCTGCCAAAGCATTGATTGCCAAAAGCGAACCCTTCCCCCCATCCGAAAGTGAAATGGTATCTCAAGCAATAGAAAACCTCAGCCAACAATTTATCCAACAGATAAAGAGATATGTCAAATAAGCCTCTTTGGCTGATAATAATCGGTGTGATGGCGTGTTTGCTGTGCTCTTGCACGGCAAACCGCCGTCTCCCCTCCTGGATACAAAACAAGCCGGATGCCAACCTGTATTACAGCAGTGTGGTGAAAGTTTCCAAATATACGCCGGAATACCGGGAGAAAGCCAGATATGACGCCCTCAAGGATATTTCGATGCAGATATCCGTGATGGTGGATGGATCCGTGACGGTAAGTGAAACCGAAGCCTGGGGCATCAGTGCCTCAGACTTTAATTCCATTGTGGAGACCAGCACCCGCAACCAGCTTTCCGATGTGGAATTGGCTGGCGAATATGAAACCAAGAACGAGTATTGGGCGCTGTATCGCATCAACAAGGAAAATTACCGTTTGCAACGCCGTCAAAATGCCGAAGCTGCCATGCGTCTTGCCCAGGATTTGATGCTGAAATATGATAAGGCATTAAGTGGTTCCAGAGTGGACTTTATCCTGGTGATCACGATGCTCTTCCAGGCGCTGGATGCACTGAGCGACTATCCGGATTATGATTTTAAGATTGTGAGCGGGGATGAGACCATCCATTTGTATAGCGAATTGTTACACCGCCTCTGGGAGATGAGTGGCAAGATCACCCTGGAGTGCCAGCCATGTGCCTCGGAGCTGGTAGCCCGCCGCTTCCACAACGTGAAGCTGAGCGTACAATCCCTTTGGGATCATCAGGAGGGCAAGCCGATACAAAACTTGCCTTTGACCCTCAGATTTGTGCGTGGTGAAGGCGATATTATCCCCTCCCTATACACCGATGCCCAAGGCAAGGCGGAATTGACCATCAAAAGGATCAAGTCGTTTGATTCCCCTCAAACCCTGCAGCTTGCCATCGATAAACAAGCCATCCTCCAGCTATCATCCCATCCTTTAGTGCAAAAGATGATCCAGGCGCAAAGCTTTGCCTCGGTGAATCTTGATTTACGGGTGCGACGCCCGCGCATTATCGTGCAGGAGAATACTGCCAAACTTAGTTCATCACACTTGAATCTGCTCAAAGATAGGCTGCGGGAATATGGCTTGGAAGTGGTTGAATCCCTTGCCATGGCAGATTATATGGTACGCTTGGAGGTGGATTCCCAGCCAGGGGCTTTCAATAATGCCCTCAATCTTTATTCTCATCTCTGCACTCTGCATTTTACATTGATCGATACAGAGACCGGAGAAGCCCTGGGTTCTGGCAGCGTCTCCAATATCAAGGGCAGCGGCAACACTCCAGAAATGGCACAGCAAAGAGCCCTGCAGGAGGGGATCAAAAAGCTGAATCAGGAGACGCTGTATCTGGAAGTATATACTAAAATAATAGGGTTTTAGGGCAAAGACGGCAGGAGAGCGAGTATCAGGGCTGGAAGAAGAGCTTGATTGCCACCGGTCTGTGGTCTGAAAGGAGGTTGTAATAATTATGCCAGCTACCCATCATTAGCTCCATTTGCAGAGTGTTACAGGAGCTTTGTGGATGGGAAAAGCTGCTGAAGAGCTCGTTCGTGATAAGTATATGATCTATGTGTGAAAACGAGGGTGGGTAGGAGACATTGGCAGGAGTGAGATTTTGGGCAATCTCCATATCGGCAAAGAGATACTCCTGGGATCTATTCAGGAAAGGCAAAAAGACGTTGTACTCCGGGGGTTCGTGTATCTGGTCGTTCAAGTCTCCCAACACTATCACCTTTTCTTCATTCCAATATGTGCGTATATAGGTATCCAGCTTTTCGCAGGCGAGGCGACGGCGGCGCTCCTCATCCCAAGGATCGGTTTCGTCTATATGGTTATCTCCAAAGGCTTTGAAGTGGTTGTTTACGATGATGAGGTCTTCCCCCTGCCAGCTTAGTTCCAACACATAGGGCGGCCTGGGGAAGGGATTGGTCTCCCCGTTATAGATTGTATAACAATTCTTTACGTCCACGGTTCGCTCATCATACAGATAGGCAAGACGCCAGGCGCTGGTGGCATTATATACATAGGCGGAGTAATGGGGAATTCTCCTTGCCAGCTCCAAGAATGAATCCTTGTCGTTAATCTCTTGAAAGGCTATCACATCCACTTTTAGTTGGGGAATGATAGCTGCCAGTTCCCTGATGGTGCTTTCGCCATTCCAGGGGAATTCGCGCAGATTCCAGCTAATCACTTCAAAGGTTTCATCACTGCCATAATCAGGTTGGAAGCCTGTATTATCATCATCCAGCTTGGTATTGGTGCCGCATGCGCCCAACCAGAATATGCCCAGGATGAGGGCAGCGTATGGCAGGTATATCTTTATTGATACTTTCAATAAGTTTTTCTTCATAATATACTGCTATATGCAAGTTTTCCGCCATATTGCAAACTGAATACAGATAGCGATATAACTTGGCAAAAAACATCAAAGGAAATATGGGAATGATTATTGCATCCTGTTTGTGTAATTCAATCAAGGAGGATAAATGAGATTCCAACTTACTTTGATAATACTGCTGGTAGCGTGTTTGCTGCCAGCTCATAGTGCACAGCGCATAGAACACACCGCCAGTGGCATCAGAACCTGGCTGGATTTTGCCCAAAGAGCGCCTGTGCCTGATAATAAAATACTGGATGAAGACGGCGTGGACACCACCAGCTTTAGCTCTCAAACCTATGCCCTGCCTTATCAGGACGTAAACGTCGTCGTGAATAATATCAAGTGGAATGTGTTTGATACCCAAGGCAACCTGCTGTATCAAGAATCCCAACGCCACACAGAGACCGTGGAGGTGGCAAACAGCTTTACCTTCCGGGAAATGCGCGGCTTCACCATCCGCTTGCGCAATCAATTTGCCCAGGGAGATCTGCGTTACGTATTGTCCGACGTTGATTATAGCATCAGCGGACAAGGCATCATCGAGCTGCCCTCCCGGGTATCCCCCGCTTTTGTGGATGCATACAAGATTTTGGCAGATAACTATGATAGCTCTTACTTACGTGGGCTACCTGTCTCCCGCCCCAAAATGCTCATCATCTCCCATCCCAACCTGGCTAATTATCAGCAGGATTTCATCAAGTGGAAAAAGTCACTTGGCTTTGACGTGACTGTGGTTAACCGTGTGGATATCGGCGATACAGTCAATCAGATAAAGGCCTTTTTGACCTCCCACTATCACCAGCATCATCCCGATTATCTGATGCTGTTTGGAGACGTCACGGGCAGCTATTCCATCCCCACCGCCTTCTTCCCCTCGCCAGAGTTTCAAGAAAACGATGCCGATGACCACCAATATGCACTCATAGAAGGGGATGACTACTTCCCCGAGATGTTGGTGGGACGATTTTCCTTCAACGATATTTCCGAGCTGATGAGCATGGCAAACAAGACCATCGTCTTTGAAAAGTCTCCCTTCATGGGCAATACCAACTGGATGAAGCGCTCCATTGTGGTGGCTGGAAACTATGCCAGCGGCAACCTCCACCCCAGCACCCCCATCCAGATGTCCCGCTGGTTGCGTGATAAGATGCTGGATCATGGCTATGCCCAGGTGGATTCCGTTTTCTTCCCGCCCACCTATCCCGGCAATACAGAAATCGCCAGCGTTATCAACCAAGGCGTCCAATTTGTAAGCTACCGTGGCTGGGGCGATGCCAATGGCTGGCACTATCCCAGCTTCAAGGTTCCGGATGTGAGCTCCTTGGTAAATTACCAGCGGATGCCCATCGTCTATTCCATCGTTTGTAATACTGGAGACTTTGCCAACACGGTGAACCCCTGCTTTGGTGAAAAGTGGATGCGAATGGGAAGCGTGGCACAGCCCAACGGATGCGTGGGATTTGTGGGACCCTCAGACCTGCATACCAAGACCCGCTTCAACAATTCCATCTCCAGCGGAGCTTTCCGCAGCATCCTGGATTATGGAGTGCGCGGCTTTGGCTCCAGCGTGTTGATGGGCAAGATGGAGCTTTATAAGAACTTCCCCAACGATATCGGCCACAACCAATACGTGGGCTTCTACTTCCACGTCTACAACCTGCTTTCCGATCCTTCCCTCAATATGTGGGTGTTGGTACCCAATACCATCTCCCCGGATTTACTGCCCGCCACCTACGCCTCCTCCTCCAGCCATATCACCATCACGGCTGCCCATCTGGAAGGCGCAATGGTATCCGGCACCAAAAACAACGAAACCTACACCTATGCCAGAATCGTTGACGGCACCGCCATCCTGCCTATCAACCCGCAGGAAGATGGCAACCTCACCATGACCATCTCCAAACCCAACTACGTCCCCTTGGTGAAGACCCTTACCAGCGAGGATGACGGCGGCTTGGCGATCATTGCCAACAGCGTCTCTGATGCCTTTATAGACCCCAATCAAAGCCTGAACGCCTCCCTCACCCTGCAAAACTTGGGTGAAGGCACCCTCTCCCTGGATTCTGTAACGATAGAAGGCAATGAAAAGCTGAGCGTCTCTCAGATAAACAACCCCTCCTCCATCGCTCCGCAAGCTACAGCCCAGCTACAATTCACCATCAATGCTTCAGCCGATATCATCCCCCGTGAGCCTCTCGACCTGAATGTGCAGATCAATTCTCTGCCTGTAAAGAGCTTCAGACTTTGGGGCGGCGGAGCGGAATTTACCGTCACTGGCAATGAAGGCAATTACCCCATTGGAGAAAGCAGCACAGTGGAATTCACCATCTTCAACCACAGCCAAACCCCTGTAAATAACGCTTCCGTGCGTGTGATCACCCTCACAGAGGCAGCCACCTTCCCCACAGATGCCGTCTCTCTGGGTGCCATAGCTCCTGGGGAATCCAAGACCTTCACCAGCACCGTCTCAATAGGCGCTGAAGCTTGGAACGGCCGCCATATCCCCCTCAAAATGCAGCTTACAGATAACAACTATAGCACGGAATTCTTCTATTCCCTCACCGCCGGCACCGTATCCACTTCCTCACCCACCGGTCCTGATGCCTACGGCTATTACGCCTATGACAGCTTTGACCTTGGTTTCACCTCCACACCGGTTTATGAATGGGTGGAAATCGATCCCCTCTTGGGAGGCAACGCCTCCGTATTCCTTGATCCGGATGATGCCTCAAAGGTGATAGACCTGCCCTTTACCTTCAGATTTTATGGCAGAGACTTTGATCAAATCACCATTTGCACCAACGGCTGGATCTCCATGGGCGCAACCGATATGGTGGATTTTTATAACCACTACATCCCCGCCGCCTTGGGTCCAAACTCCCTCATCGCCGCATACTGGGACGACCTCAAGGGCTTGCCCCTGGGCTATGATGAGGATAACAATCAAATCTTTGATAATATCAGAATCCTCTATTGGCACGACACGGCAAACAACCGCTTTATCGTGCAGTGGAACGATGCTTACAACCAATACAACCTCACCTCGCTGGAAAAGTTCCAAATCATGCTCTATCCCAAAGGCGGTGATGATGGCGATATCCTGATGCAATACCACACCATCGACAACCCCGGCATGACCTCAAACTACTGCACGGTCGGCATCGAAAACCACAACCACACCGTGGGACTGGGCTACACCCATGGCAATGTTTACGATCCCACTGCCACGCCTCTGCAACCCGGTTTGGCGATCAGATTCACCACCACTCCGCCCGATAATTACACGTCAAACGATGATGCCTTGCAGACGCCCGTGCTCAGCCTCTCCCAAAACTTCCCCAACCCCTTCAACCCCAGTACCACCATCTCTTTCCAGTTGTCACGCCCTGCCCATACCAGGCTGGCTGTTTACAACCTGAAGGGCCAATTGGTGAAAGTATTGGCAGATGGCAATCTGGGCGCCCACCAGCACGATTTTGTGTGGAATGGACTGGATGAAAAGGACGAGCCCGTAGCCTCCGGAATGTATCTCTACCGCCTCCACACCGATGGCAAGACCTTGCAACGCAAGATGCTGTTGATGAAATAAACTGCAATTACACAAGATAAATGATGGAGTGGGATTGCCTTCATTGGCGCCCACTCCTTTTTTTGCTTGACCTCAAAACGCTTTGTTTTACATTGCCCAAAACAAATTTAAGGATTTCATGATGAAAAGAATATTGATTCTATTATCTGTCTGCTTGCTCGCATTCTCCGTGCAAGGCAGTGTGATACCACGCTATATCATCGGCGCATACAGCCAATACCAGCTTCACAATGCCCACCAAACAGAGGAAGTATTTTCAGAATTGGCACAGCTGTTGGATGATGCAGGGTTCAACACCATGCTCTATTCCACCTACTATCAGGAGGTGATAAATGGCAGGTTGGAGTCAGCTCTCAAAGCCCTCAATGAATATCAGATGGGCTCCATCATCGACGATTGGGCTTTTGATCCAAACCGTCCCGTGGGCGTCACCGCCATGGCAAATGGAAACTATCTGAAAATGGAAGCCGAATACCATTGGTCTCCCCAGGCGGAAAGATACAATCCGGAAGCTTTCCAGGGTGATAAGGCAGAAAACGACCTTTACAACATGGTATTCCGTCATGACACTGGCAGGCGTTCCTCTGCTGATCAGACAGCATATTCCAATTCCTTCGCTTGGATTTGTGATGCCAAACAAGGCGATAAAGCCGGTGTGGCACTCAGTGATCCACGCTTCAGATGGAAGCCGGATAACACCCAATACCCCCGCCTCCTTTCCTATGACCTCAAGTTTTTCCCCACCGCGCGGGATAACAGGCTCTACCTAAGGTTTGCCCTCAATTGGCAGGATTTGCCCGCCAATGCTCGTGTGGCAGAGGTAAAGCTCTATGTGCTCAGAAACACTCAGTTTAAGAGCAACCAGGATGGGCTGCACGGGCTCTATCCATCCTCCGCTTATCAACAGCTGCCACTATATTCCACCCAACCTGATCTATACGACACCCTCATCCTGAACCAAAATATAGCCCAAATACCCAAAGACCCTGATACCGGTGCCTTGATTTTGGAATACTACACCCCCATCCCCCAGCCCGGCTCCAAGGAACATGCAGAGCTGATCACCTCAGATTATTTCAACCACCTCTCCCCTCATGTCTATTGGTTTGGCCAAGGCAGGCTGGAGCTGGATTATGTGGAGCTGGAAGACAATATCTTCCGTGCCCTCAAAGCTGCCCATGACCCTCTCAAAGACAGGCTGGAAGATAGATTGAAAGAATACACCGCCATCCCTGGCTCAAATTCCATCCTCTATTTTTATGGCAAAGATGAACCGTCTCAGGGACAATTTGCCACCTATAAGCTCCTGAAGGGCTTTTTGGAGGATCGTGGCTATGGGATCATCACCGCCACCCACTTGGAAAATATGTCTTATAAAAAAGGTGACCAGCTTCCCGATTACTTTCACTTTGGATTATTTCTGCAAGAGGCAAATCCATCCGTGGTAATGCTGGACGCCTATCCCCTGCAGGAATGGGGCAGCGGCGCCGGCACCTTGCTGCGCTGGAACCAGGATTTTGACCACGTACTATTTGTGCAAAACAGAATCCAAAACTATGTCTGTAATAACTACCACGTTTTGGCAAGCTCTGTAAAAGGACCCGATGCCCTCAGCAGAAACACCGACCTCTTTTTTGTGCCACAAACCTTTGGCGAAAAGTTTGAACCAGTGGAAAGTGCTGAGTGGCGCTATTTTATGCCTCCGCTCAGCATGCAAAAATGCCTGCAATTGCTCCCCCTCTGCTATGCCGCTGATGGGATTATTGATTTTGCCCTCACCTCAAACAGGGATCAGAGCTTTCCAGCCGGAGAACGCAGCTTCAGACGCCTCACCCCCATCTCTCACAAAGAAAACTATCTCCAGCCTCAAATCCATGACAACGAATCGTTCTATCAAAACCTCATGGAAGCCAACGCCAAAATCAAGGTCTATGGTCCCATCATCTCCCGCCTTCACTGGCAGGATGCAAACACCCTGATGATAGACGGCAAAAGCTCCAGCAGCAAATTAGCACGATACAAGCTCAAGAGTCTGGGAGTGGTACAGAAGAAGAACGGACCCTACGAGGGCTACCTCGAGTGTGGCTATTATCTGGATGACGAAGACGTCCCCTCTTTGATGGTGGTCAATCGCCGGGCTGTGTATAGAACGGAAGGCGAGGGATCCGCACCCTGGAATGTGGAAGAGCATTTCCAAGACGCCGATCCTCAGACTTTGCGTGTGGTGTTGGACAAATCCACCTTTGGAGACAAGGATTACGGTTTGTACGATCCCTTTATGAGGCACACTATCATCAGCGATGATGATGTATACGATATTGAGATTGCCGCTGGCGATGGCATCCTTTTGCAATTGGTGGAAGTGGTAAAGCTGCAATCCCAACAGCCAGCCAAAAAGCGCAGTTGGTTCAAGCAGCTCTTTGGCATCAAATAGTTTCTCGCCCATTGCTTGCCTATAAGCCTCCCTTGTACCACCCTTGTCTCACCCTTGTCCAGACAAAGGAGAGACAAGGGTGGTTAATGAGGAAGAACCAGCCAAAAGCAATGCCGGACATCCGGTTTTGATGCTTGCACACAAAACAATTGACAAAAGCGGGCAGATTAAAAATGTGCCTGTAATAGAATATAAATTATTCCAAGGAGTAATAAACAATGAAAAACATCTTAGTAATCGGCGCTGCCGGGCAAATCGGCTCTGAGCTTGTCCCTTATCTGAGAAACATTTACGGAGAAAGCCACGTGGTGGCTACCCTGCACTCTACCAAAAATCCGGACCTAATGAATGCCGGCCCCTTCGAGATTTTGGATGCCACAGATGCCAACGCTTTGGCAGCAGTGGTGCGCAAATACAACATCGACACCATCTTCAATTTGGTTGCCGTTCTTTCCGCCAAAGGTGAAGCAGATCCCTACCTATCCTGGCGCATCAATATGGGCGTTCATTTCAACGCCTTGGAGATTGCTCGCGAGATCAAAGGTGCCGTCTTCACACCCTCTTCCATCGGTGCATTTGGACCCACCACCCCGTTGGACAACACTCCCCAGGATACCATCATGCGCCCCACCACCATCTACGGTGTTTCCAAGGTGGCAAGTGAGCTTTTGGCAGATTATTATCACCTCAGATTTGGCGTGGATGCTCGTGGACTCCGCTATCCCGGCATCATCAGCTATGTAACCCTTCCCGGTGGTGGCACCACAGATTACGCCGTGGAAATCTATTACAAAGCCTTGGAAGAAGGCAAATACACCTGCAACCTGCCCGCAGGAACATATTTGGACATGATGTATATGCCGGATGCCTTGAGAGCAGCCGTGGAATTGATGGAAGCTGACCCCTCCAAACTCATCCACCGCAATTGCTTCAACGTGACAGCCATGAGTTTTGATCCCGAAACCATCGCCGCAGAAATCCGCAAGCATATCCCCGATTTTGCTCTGGATTATAATGTGGATCCCGTAAAGAAAGCCATTGCCGATAGCTGGCCAAACTATATGGACGATAGTGCTGCCACCAAGGAATGGGGCTGGAAACCAGAGTATAACCTGGAAGCCATGACCGCCGATATGCTGGAAAAGCTGAGAGCTCGCAAGTAATTTGAAATAATATGAAACTCAAGCTTGGCATAGCCGGTGTGGGCTATCTGGGACGTCATCATGCACGCAAATTCAGCGCCATGGCAGGCGTGGATCTGTGTGGTGTTTATGACGTTAACCCTGATAATGCCAAACAGATAGCCGAGGAGCTAAACCTGCATATTTTCAGCAGTTACGACGAGCTTTTGGCGGCTTGCCAGGCGGTGGATATCGTAGCCACCACCTCTGCCCACTTTGAGCTGGCACACCAAGCTTTGCAAGCGGGCAAGCACGTGTTTGTGGAAAAACCCATCACGGCAGAGCTGGCACAAGCCAAAACTCTGGTGGAGGTGGCTGCCCAGAACAAGCTGATCTTGCAGGTGGGGCATATCGAGCGTTTCAATCCGGTGATCTTGGCAGTGGAAGAGGAAATCAAAAACCCGATGTTCATCGAATCCCACCGCCTTTCCACCTTCCAGCCGCGAGGCACCGATGTGCCTGTGGTCTTGGATTTGATGATCCATGATATCGATCTCATCCTGGACTTTGTGGATAGCCCCGTAAAGGATATCCATGCCAGCGGTGTGGGGATTCTGACGCCCAGCATTGATATAGCCAATGCGCGCATAGAATTTGCCAACGGCGCCATCGCCAATGTAACCTCCTCCCGCGTGAGCATGAAGCAGGAGCGGAAGATTAGGTTTTTCCAGAAGGACGCTTATTTCTCCTTGGATTTTGGTGCCAAGCACGCCACGGTCTTAAAGCGAGCCCCTGATGCCTTGAAGTATCTGCCCCGCATCCTTGCCGGAGATAAAGACATCAAGGCAGAGCATCTGGTGGATATACGCAATTTTGACCTTTCCGATACGAACAAGGATGCCCTCACCCTTGAGCTGGAAAGCTTTGTAAACAGTGTATTAAACGATAAACTGCCGATAGTGGACGGCCGTGCAGGCAGCCGCGCCTTGGAAGTGGCACTGCGCATCATAGAAACCATAGGTACCCAACCAAGAACACATATATGAGGTAACAAATTGACATATATACAAGTTAAAGATATTCCCAACCATCTGGATCAAACGGTTAGCCTGCGTGGTTGGGTGAGAAATATTCGCCATAGCGGCAAGCTGCTTTTTATCATCTTTAGGGATGGGACAGCAGATTTGCAGTGTGTGGCGTTCCGTCCGGAGATAGGCGATGAAAAGTTTGAGCTGGCACGCAAATTGACCATCGAATCCTCCGTGATCATCACCGGCATCCCCAAGCCTCATCAAAAGCTGGAGGGGCAATATGAGCTGGCTATTCAAGACGTTCAGCCGGTGCAGATTTCGCCGGAATACCCAATAGGAAAAAAAGAGCATGGACCAGACTTTTTGCTCTCCAACCGCCATCTCTGGCTGAGAGCTCCCAAGCAATGGGCACTGCTGAGGCTGCGTCACACCATCTACTATGCCATCTGTGACTACCTCAATCAAAATGGCTTTTTCCGCTTTGATTCCCCCATCCTCACGCCCAACGCCTGCGAAGGCACCACCACCCTCTTTGAATTGGAATATTTTGACGAAGGAATGGCATACCTCTCCCAAAGTGGGCAATTATACTTGGAAACAGGGATTATGAGCCTGGGGCGGGTGTATGATTTTGGTCCTGTATTCCGCGCTGAACGCTCCAAAACCCGTAAGCATCTCACAGAATTCTGGATGATGGATGCCGAAGCCGCATGGGTGGAGCATGAAGAAAATATGCAGATACAGGAAGGGCTGATCCGCTATGTGATTCGCACCTGCCTGGAGCGCTGTGACGCAGAACTCACCATTTTGGAACGTGATAAGGAAGTACTAAAGGCTGCAGATGCACCGTTTAAGCGGATGACACACTATGAAGCCATCGAATATCTGCGCTCCAAAGGCAGCCAGATTACCCAGGGCAGCGATTTTGGTGCAGCCGATGAAACCCTGCTCACCGAAGGCTCTCCAGTGCCCATCTTTGTGGAGAAATGGCCCAAGGAAATCAAATCCTTCTATATGAAGCGTGATCCGGAAAACCCCAATCTGGTATTGGGAGATGACCTCATCGCACCGGAAGGATTTGGCGAAATCATCGGTGGCAGCCAGCGTGAAGACGATTATGACCTCCTGCTCAAACGAATGCAGGACGAGAAGATGCCCATCGAGGAATACCAATGGTTTTTGGATATGCGCAAATATGGAAGCGTGCCCCACAGTGGATTTGGCGTGGGCCTGGAAAGACTGATTACCTGGATTAGCGGCATCCACCATATCCGTGAAACCATCCCCTTCCCACGTATGTTATACAGGATATACCCATAAGATATTATATTGATAATAAACAAAATAGCAATAGCCATATAATGTATTGCCTCAAATGTGAGGTGTTATTATATGGCTTATTGCTTATTAGATGATAATAAATAGAAAATAAATAGAGGTAAGAATGAATTACGCCAAGGATTTTTCCCGCGTTACCCAGTCCATGGGTTCATCCATGATCAGAGAATTGGTGGCATCCACCAAAAACATTGAAGGACTCATCTCCTTTGCCGGTGGCTTTCCAGCACCTGCCACCTTCCCCAAAGATACTCTGGCAGAGCTGTATAAGAAGGTGGTTCAGGAAGACGGCTATGACGTGTTGCAATATGGAGCCAGTGAAGGCGATCGTCAGCTGAAAGCAGAGCTCATCAAATGGGAAGGCTATCCCATTACTCCTGAGGAAATGCTCATCACCGTAGGCGCCACCAATGCCATTTATCTGTATTCCCGTGCCCTATTGGATCCGGGGGATGTGGTGATCTGTGAGGCGCCCACCTTCCTGGGCTCCCTGGTGGTTTTTGATTCCATCCAAGCCGAATTGGTAAGCGTTCCCATCAACGATGATGGCATCAGCATCCAACATCTGGAAGCCGCCGTTCAGCGCTGTAAGCAGGCCGGCAAGCGTGTCAAATTCATCTACACTATCCCAGACTTTCACAATCCCGGCGGTGTAACCATGAGCATGGCGCGCAGGCGGGAACTGATTGCCTTTGCCATCCGCAATGAAATTGGCATCCTGGAAGATAATCCCTATAGCAGGCTCCGCTTTTCCGGAGAGCCGCTTCCCACCCTCTATCAGGTAAACAGAGATGAATTTGCCGGATTTGAAGTGGTGACGGAAGTGGTCTCTTTTTCCAAAATCTTGGGTCCTGGCATGCGTATGTCTTTTGCCAAGGGAGCAAAGAGCCTGATCGCCAAGATGGAATCCTGGCAGCAGAAGGTGAATGTAACCCCGGATTGTGTTTCCCAGCGTGTGGTGGCAAGGTTCCTGGCTGATGGACACATGGAAGGGCACCTGAAAATGGTGAATGAACATTATGCCCCATATCTGAAAACCATGCTGGACAAGCTGGAAGAATATATGCCGGAAGGTGTGAAATGGACCAAGCCTCAGGGTGGCATCTTTGTGTGGCTGGAATTGCCCAAGCACATCAGTGCCGATGATATCTTCCCCAAGGCAGCAGAAAACAAGGTTTCCTTCATCCCCGGCAGCAAGTTTTACCCTGTGGGACAGGAGGAGTTTAACACTCTGCGGCTAAATTTCACTTTCTCATCTTTTGAGCAAATTGATACCGGCATCCGCAGATTGGCAGAGCTGTTGAAGGCTTTATAGCTTGACAGCATTGCCGCTGGCGATTATTATGTAATTACATTCACTTGCCGCATTACAAACGGTAAAGGAGACAAGATGAAAAAGCTGATGATTTTACTGTGCCTGCTGGCGCTGGGCAGCCTCTCGCTAATGGCACAGATAGATATGCCCAAGCCAAACCTGAGTCTGATGCCCCAGAGGGGATCCAGCCTCTTTGATAAAACGAGGCTTTCGATGTCCCATTCCATGGGTTTTGAAGCAGGCGCCTCCTCCATGGGCGGCTACTATCTCTCCCGCTATACAAACCACCTGATGTATCAGCTCAATCCCAAGCTGGATATGAAGCTGGATTTGAGTGTGGTAAATTTTGGCAGCACCAGCACCTCCTTCAAGATAAATGACGATAATCGCAGCCGCATCATCCCCAGCTTTTCCCTGGATTATCGCCCCACAGAAAGCATGAGTATCCACATTGGATACAGACAGGCATCACCCTTCTGGGGAGACACCAAACCCTGGTATATGCAGGATGAACGCTAAGCAAACAGGAAGTGTCTTTTGACATTGATCATAGTCTTATTATTAGCTGTCTTGGGAGCCTCCCTGGGCAGCTTTTTTAATGTGTTGATCCATCGCCTGCCCCAAAGGAAGTCCATCATCAAGCCCGCCTCCAGCTGTGCATCTTGTGGCTACAAAATCCCCTTCTACCTCAATATCCCCATCCTCAGCTATATCATCCTTAAGGGTAAATGCAAGAAATGCAATGCCACCTTCCATTGGCATCATCTGGCTGTGGAGATAGTCACCCCTGCGCTCTTGATTGCTCTCTTTTTCAAGTATGGGCTCACCGATATCCTCTTTTATAAATATGGCTTGATGACCCTGATCCTGATCCCCATCTTCTTTATTGATGTCTTTCATCATATTATCCCTCACGTGCTTTCCATTCCTCTGATTCCCATCGGTTTACTCTTCTCTTTGAGCCAAAGAAGCGATGTGGGCATTATCAACGCTGCCATCACGGCAGGCGTGGTGTTTATCTTTCTCTATCTCTTGGCATTATCCTATATGCTGATTCGCAAGCAAGAGGGATTGGGAGGCGGTGATATCTGGCTGCTCACGGGTTTGGCAACCTTTTTTGGAGCCTTAAACATACCCTTTGTGCTCCTTGTGGCAGCATTGCTGGGGATAATTTGGTTTGTTCTCTTTGTGCGGAACATGGAAATGGAGTTTGCCTTTGGCAATTTCATCGCTTTGGCAGCGATATTCTGGGCGCTGGTTGGAGACCTCTTGATGAGCAAAATCTGGTTTGGACAGTGGTAGCTTTATGCCCAGATTACTATCATATAACCATATCTAATAACAGACCCTTAGCGATATAAGCTTGAACAGTATAAATCTTAGTTTTTTGTGATCCTTGTTCCGGTGATGCCGGCAAAGGCATCCACAACCTTTTCCACCGAGGTGATCAACACCTCTTCCCCACCTTTTTCCAGATAAGCGATGGCAGCTTTTATCTTTGGTCCCATACTTCCTTCCGGAAACTGTCCTATCTCGTAATAGTGTCTTGCTTTCTGGATGGTAATCTCATCCAATTCCCGTTGTGATGGCTTGCCATAATCTATACAGACCTTTTCCACTGCGGTGAGAATCACAAAGAGCCGGGCACCAATATCCAACGCCAACAGCATGGAGGCATAATCCTTATCTATCACGGCATCAACGCCCATCAGCGTGTTTTCATCCTGATAACATACGGGGATGCCGCCCCCTCCGGCAGCTATCACTATTTTGCCTTCATTCACCAAGCTTTTGATTGAGTCTGCGGGGATGATGCGCAGTGGATAGGGTGAAGGCACCACTCTGCGCCAGCCTTTGCCCGCATCTTCTTTCAAAACCCAGCCATAAGCCCGCATCAAGTTTTGAGCTTCCGGTTTGCTATAATAGCTGCTGCCGATAAACTTTGTGGGGTTTTGCATACTGGGATCGTCTTTATCCACCAACACTTGGGTAACAATGGTGATCACATCCTTCTTTATGCCCATAAAGTTCAACATATTCTGCAAACCCTGCTCAATCATATAGCCCATCGTCCCTTCCGTGGCGGCATTGAGCACACTCAGGGGCAATGCTGGGAAACCAGCTTCCATGCCTGCTTCTTGTTGGCGGAGGAGGTTGCCCACCTGGGGCCCATTACCATGAGTGATGGCAAGTTTGTAGCCCATGGAAATTAGTTCTGCCACTCCTGCCAAAGAATTTTGGGTATTTTCAAACTGCTCTGTGATGGTGCCCTTTTGCCCCGCTTTGATGATGGCATTACCACCCAAAGCCAAAACCGCTGTCTTTGTCATCCAAAACCCCTTTTATGGATAAAACAAGGGGCAGAACCGCTGTTGGCTCTGCCCCATTATTGGTTTCTATGATTTAGAAATCTTTCAAGACGTCGGCAATGGTGGGTCTGCCAATTTCTTGAAGTTCGTATTCCACCTGACAGGCAGGATGCTTTATATTCACGATACGGCGCAGGTCGATGGGAGTTCCGATGATCACGGAATCACATTCGCAAGCGTTGATGGTGGCTTCCAGGTCTTTAATCTGCTGTTCGCTGTATCCCATTGCGGGGATGAGATCGCCGATGGTGTCGTATTTTTCCAAGGTTTCAGTGATTTCACCAACTGCCCAGGGTCTGGGATCCACAAATTCGATTGCGCCATACTTCTCGGCAGCAATGGTTCCGGCGCCATAACCCATATCACCGTGGGTGAGGGTGGGACCGTCTTCTACGATGAGCACTCTCTTGCCTTCGATGAGCTCGGGCTTGTCCACAAAGAGCGGGGAAGCGGCATCGATCACCTTGGCTTTGGGGTTGATGCGGCGGATATTATCGCGCACTTCGTTGATGTCTGCAAGGTCTGCGCTATCGATTTTGTTGATCACGATAACGTCTGCCAAGTGCACGTTGGTCTCGCCAGGGTAGTAGGAAACTTCGTCGCCAGGACGGTGGGGGTCTACCACCACAATATTCAGCTGCTTGTCTGATGTGTAGAAGGGGATGTCGTTATTTCCGCCGTCCCAGATGATCACGTCAGCTTCTTTCTCGGCTTCACGCACGATGGCTTCATAATCCACACCTGCAAAAACCACGTTGCCTGCTTGGATATGAGGCTCGTATTCTTCCATCTCTTCGATGGTGCAATTGTGTGTTTTGAGGTCTTCGATTTTGGCAAAACGCTGTACTTTCTGTGCCACAAGATCGCCATAAGGCATGGGGTGACGGATCACCACCACTTTCAATCCCTTGGCTTTCAGCTCGTTCACCACGGTGCGGGTGGTTTGGGATTTGCCACAACCTGTGCGCACGGCACAAACAGTCACCAAAGGCTTGGTGGTTTTGATCATGGTATTTTTGGCACCCATCAGCATAAAGTCTGCGCCCATTGCGTTTATGAGGGCTACTTTGTTGCCCACTTCTTCATGATGGAGATCACTGTAAGCCAAGATCACGAGATCAGCATTATGTTCTTTGATCAATTTGTGAAGGTCAGCTTCAGGATGGATGTCAATTCCGTTGGGATAGAGTTTTCCAGCCAGTTCGGCGGGATATTTCTTGTCGTCAATTCCGGGGATCTGGGTGGCTGTGAAGGCTACCACTTTATAATTCTCATTGTCTCTGAAATAGACGTTGAAATTATGGAAGTCGCGCCCTGCGGCACCCAAGATAATCACTCTGCGTTGCATTAGATTACTCCTTTATTTAATTATAGTTACAACTGTGGCGCATTTTTTACGTGGGCAATTTGGAGTCAAGCAGAAAATTTGGAAAACCAAAAATATGTGTGTATTGCCCTGGTAAAATCACCTTTTAAAACCGCTTGCTTTAAGATGGGTGAGGACTTTACTTTGCCAATGCGTTGATTCCAGTTATATTCTTTGGATATCCTTCCTTGGCTCAGCCTTTGGCATCAAAAGCCAAAAAGCTGATTGCTGTAAGATACAAGATTAGATATAGTTTATTGCCATGGGTTGTTTTCTCTTGACAATTTAACAGGGGAGCCAAAACGTGGTTACCATTAGTGCCGAAGTGGTGAAATTGGTAGACGCAGCGGACTCAAAATCCGCCGAGCTTCGGCTCATGCCGGTTCGATTCCGGCCTTCGGCACCAATAACGATAAGGAGTATAAGCCTTTTTTTTGATCAGTGAGAGCAGTATTTCTGTGAAAAGTCACGCGCATCCGCAGAATGGTGTTTACTTTCCCATGCAAATGCGTATATTATCCTTAATACTTCTTGCAGAAAGTGTATTTTCCCCACTTTCTACCATTACTATTCCTGGAGGAATACAATGCTAAATCGAAAAATAATAGTGACAGTAGTGCTTGCCATGATGTTGATATTGCCCTATGGGTTGGTTGCGATATCACAGGGGGCGTTGCTGTTTTTGACCTTTGAACCGGGTGGCCGTGCCAGCGGCATGGGACGCGCCTATTCCGCTATTGCAGATGATGCTTATGCACCTTGGTGGAACCCCGGTGCCACCGCTTTTAACCGTAAAACTCAATTGGCTGGAACCCATATCCCTTGGTTGCAAGGTGGTGGAGCCGGTTTTGACGATATCTTTTATGAATACTTAGGCTGGAATCAATACTTTGAAGGGATTGGCAATATCAACGTTCATCTCACCCTGTTGGATGCCGGATCACAGCCTCAGATGGATGAATCTGGAAACTATCTGGGAGATTTTCATAGCTTCGATTTTGCCGCTTCCGCAGGCTATAGCTATGAATTGATTCCCAACAATCTGGGACTGGGTGGCAATTTTAAGATGATGTACAGCTATCTGGGGCCCGGCACCGGCAATACGGAAGATGATGGCAGTGCCATTGCTTTTGCCTTTGACGTGGGTGCCAAATATAAAGACCTCTTCCTGCCCAATCTGGATGCCTCATTGGTGATCCAAAACGTGGGACCCAATGTCACATTTATAGACCAATCCCAATCAGACCCCCTGCCCATGACCTTTAGAGCCGGACTGGCATACAAAGCGATGGATACCCCCATGGTGGGTCGTCTGATCTTTAGCGCAGAGGCCAGCAAAATCCTTGCCAATGAAGACCCCCTCCTCAAGCGCTTTATCACCGGCTGGAAACACATGGATGAGACCATCTTCAGCGCTGGTGCGGAATACACCTATCTCGATCTGCTCTCCTTGCGCGGAGGCTATTTTGTGGATAGTGCCGGCAGCGTGGTTGGTCCCAGCTTTGGTGCCGGATTGCAATACCTGATAGACAAAAAGTATCTGATCACCGCAGATTTTGCCATGATCGTTGCTGGAGATTTGACAGACTACAACAAGATTTTCTCTGTGGGATTTGAGTTTTAAAACCAAAGAAGGAAATCATGCAATTTAAACATCCCCTCCGGGCTTGGCAAGAGGCTTCGGAGGGGTACTTTTACCGCCTTGTCTTGGTCACCTCATTGCTACTTATGCTTATGATGCACGCGGGGCTCTTTGCTGATAACCAAAAACTGATTCTGCAAAAACACGATGGCTTCAAAAAGCCCAAAATCCATCCCCACACGCCACAATTGGCAAAGCCGAGTATTGCCTCAGAAGCCAAGAGAAACTCAAATTACGAGCGCCTTTTGGTGATTTTGGTGGAATTTGCTGAAGAGATACCCGACGATCCCCTCACCACTGGAAATGGACTATTCCAAAGAACCCCAGATCCCACTTATTTGTACAGCATTGGCAGCCCCCCTCATGATAGGGAATACTTTATGGCAAATCTGGAAGCCATGCGCCATTACTATCAAGCGGTCTCCAGTGGCCATTACAACCTGCAGTATGACGTGTATCCCGATGATGGCAGTGCCATTCGCCTCCCCCATCCAATGGGCTATTACAATCCCCCTGATGCCAGCTCTGCCCTCTTTGTGGAGCGGATGGAGGAATACTTTCAAGCAAGCTTCAGTTTGGCAGACCGGCAGTGCCCGGAAATAGATTTTGCCAGCTATGGACACTATATGATAATCCATGCAGGATCAGACTGGCAGCATGACGTCTTTGGAGACACTCCTTCCGATATCCCCTCCTTCTTTATCAGGGTGAGTGAGGATAAAGCGGTGAGCGTGAATGGAGGCAGCCACCTGATAACAAGTGCCTGCAACGTTCCTGCCACCATCTCCCAGGATTTTTATAGTGAAGACTTGGGCGGAGCTCTCTTACATAGCGGGTATGGCGCGCTCAATTCCGTTTTGGTACACGAATTTGGACATTCCCTGGGCTTGGTGGATTTGTATAATGTATACGATTTTCAGCCCATGGTGGGTGTGTTTGACATCATGGATAGTGGCGGAGGCGGTTATCTGTTGGATCAGCTGGAGGATGGCAATTACGTAATGGTGGAAGGCATCCTGCCCGCATTGCCGGGTGCTTTTTCACGCGCACTGTTGTTTGAGGATTTCTTCCGCAGCGAAGGGCTTATGAAAGATGCAGGGGAACTGCCGCTTTATTCCCAGCTTGATCTTGCAGCTTCCAGCATGAAACAAACTGGTGCCATCAAACCCAATATCATCAAGATACCCTTGGGAGACAAGGAATACGTACTGCTGGAAAACCGCAGCGTGGACCCCGATGGAGATGGAGCCACAGCAGTGTATAGCACCTTGGATTCCCGGGTGATCCTCTACCCCACTCCCATTGATGATCCCACCAATCAGCCTTCTTATGAATATGACTACCTCTTGCCCTCCTTCCAAAAGGTCAATGGCGATGCCGTGGGCGGAGGCATCCTTGCCTGGCATATCAATGAAGACCTCATCTATCATCAGGGCGTCTTTGATGCAGACGGAAGCTGGGTCTCAAATTATGAAAATAATACCGTCAATACAGATTACAACAATCGTGGTATCAGGGTGATAGAGGCAGATGCCATGCCGGATATTGGCAATATCTTTTCCTGGCATTGGACGGGCACGCCCTATGAATACTTTTTCAAATCCAAGCCCGTGCTGAATACCGAGGGTGCATTTGCAAATTGGTCTCTGCTGCCTTGGACACCAGTGTTTAATGCCACCAGCAAGCCCGCCCTCACCGATTATAACGGCGTTCCATCACTGTATTGGCTGGATGGCATCAGCAATCCTGCTGCCGTGATGAATTTTACCCTCAAAAGTGGCTTCTTCGATGAAGGCGAGGCGTTGGCGATACCTGCTGGAGCCAAAACTGCGCCCATAATCGATACCAGCTTTGCCACAAACCTGCTGCCCCTGATCACGCCAGAAGGGATATATTTGTATAGCACTGAACCCAACGGTTGGTTTGACATGATGGGCTTGTACCCCCTTGAGGGTGGGGCAGGCAGATTCCCAATTAGCAAAAGCAACCAAAGCTTTCACCCTTACCCGGAGCTGCTGATCACCCTTGATGACCGCATCAGGATAGTGGCGTTTTGGGATGACGATCTGGATTGTGTGGATATAGATTTATCCCTGCCGCCCAGCATCGAGCCCCTGGCATATCAAGATTATGTTTTCGCAGCCACCCAAGAGGCTGTATTTAGAATTCAGGATGGCTCCATTACTGCCATCCTCGATTATCCCAATGCTCAAAAACTGAAAATGGCAGATGGCAAGCTCTTCTTCTTCGCCGGCAGAAATATGAAAACGGTGAATCCCGTCACAATGGAATATATGGATAGCATCCTCCTGCCGGGAGATTTGGGAGATTTTGAACCTGTGATATTCAGAACCCCCGGAGAGGAGACCGTTGTCTTTGTGCCGGATAATAACGGCAATATCTACCTATTACAAGGCAATAGCTTTACACGGATATTCAACAATAATACAGGACATTTGCCCACACAGCTGGGGATTATGGCAAATGAAACCCATAGCCCGATCCTCTTCTTTGGTTTGGGAGATAGAGCCTATGCCATGCAGATGGATGGAACCCTGCTGGATGGATTCCCTTACCGGGAAGGGCGCTTTTCCTATCAGACTGGCAGGCAGGTGTTTGCCCTTGAGACCCCTGATGGGCTCATGATGCAATTGCCCATCCCAGGCAAAGGGTATCTCGCCATATCCCTGGATCCCTCATCCAATCCATATTACTCGCTGAGCTTGCCTACCGATCTTGGCAATGAACAGATCCATTATGATGCTGCCTCTAAGCTCTTGTATTGGCATTACACAGATGAAGATAATCGACTATATTATCAATCTGTAACTGTCCACGAAGACCCCTTGCTTTGGAGAGGACATCTTAATGGAGAATTCTTGGGCAACATCCAAAATCCACCGGCATCGGATAAGCCGCTTACCGCCTATGTATATCCCAATCCCGTGCAGGCTTCTCCCCTTCGTGTGAAACTGCAGAATCTCATTAAACAGCCCATCACCGTCAATATATACGATGCGGGCGGCACCCTCGTCTTTAAGCAGCATTATGATGATAACGGCATGGCAGAGCGTGATATACAGATAGCGCATCAATTTGCCAGCGGTGTGTACTTTCTTACCGTTCAAAATGGTTCCCAACGCTCACGGCTCAAATTTGCCGTGATAAACTAAGCATATTTGTGAGGTTACTGATATGAAACGCTTTATCTTAATTATCTTAGCCATCTCATTTCTCTTTTCGTTATGGGGCGAACAAAGCATTGAGGAGATGATCTTTGGACCGGAGGCAGGTAAGGAGCAAAAGCCTGATTTTTCCGCTGAGGAAGACCTCATCAGGGTAAACTTTCAAAAGAAAGATGCCCGCAGGGCAATGCTGTATTCGATGATCTTGCCGGGTGCGGGTCAATTCTATGCAGATCGCGGTGCCATCACCACCTGGGTCTTCCCCGTGATTGAAGCTGCTATGATCGGCGGCATCGTTTACTATAATATCTCCGGAAACAAAAAGACCGATGATTTTGAGCACTATGCAACCGAAGAAACCGTCACCCATACCTTCAGCTATACGGTAAATGGCACGGATTATGAATATGAATACACGGGTAAGCGCTATGATAGACACAGACAGATCAGGACGCAGGAAGTGCTGAAAGGCATGTATCCTCATGATATCTATGATGATTCTTACTTCAGGCTGGATAGCGCCAATACCCAACACTTTTATGAAGACATAGGCAAGTACAACAAGTATCTCTTTGGTTGGGCGGATTGGTATTATAACTTTGCCACCCACCCCGCCACAGGTGAATTCATTTTGGATAATGACGAGTTTAAGGATGTGTGGTTTTTCAGAGATGAACAAGATCAGCAACACCTGCGCTGGGAAGCAAATGTGAGGATTGAAGACTATTTGAACCACCCCACAGATTATCAAGCCTACGGCATCCTTCCCAGCTCTGTGAAGGCCTCTCCCTGGCGTCAGGAATATATCCAAATGCGCAAAGATGCCAATGCCCAGTATGCAAACGCTCGTTTATTTACCATAGGCTTGGCTTTCAACCATCTGGCAAGTGCCTTGGATGCTGTGAGAGTGGCAAACAAGGTGAATAAAACATATCTTACCCAAAGCATGCTGAGATTCAACTATTATGCCACCGTCAAAGATGGCAACCTTCAGCCCAATATGGGTTTGAGCCTGGTTTTTTAGATGATGCGCACCATACTTTTTACCTTGGTCTTACTCTTTTGTGCATTGCCGCTTTTTGCTTTGCCCCGCATTGCCTATGTGGGAATGTCTGCGGCTTTGCCTGGAACAGCCGAATTGGCATTGGATAAGCCCATTAGAGGCGGTGTGATGCTCACGGCAGATTTGATTTCCCTCATCACCTGGATGGGCTATCGCAATGAAGTGGCAGATTATACAGATGGCTACAAACGCTATGCCCAACAGTATGCCGGGGTGCCCATCACCACTGGTGACCTCTACTATCGTCATATTCAGTCATATAATAGCAGTGACGATTTTAACGCCAATCAGGAAATGATGGCGCGCAACTACTATTTATTGTACAATTATGATCCCGAAGCCTTTGCCCAATATCTGGAGGCAAATCTCTATACCGAAGAGGAAGCCTGGCTGTGGCAAAGCCCTGATCATCAACAGGAATACCGCTCCTTGAGGCGCAACCGGCAAAAGGCTGCCATGTATCAAAACCTGGCTTTGGGTGCCCTCATCTTGAACCGTGCCATCAGCGTGGTGGATGCCCTCTTCCTCAGCAGCTCCTCCGGCAAAAAAGCCATCCCCGTCTCTTTTGAGGTGACGCCGGATAACAGCGTATTAGTAAACTACTCTTTGGAATTTTAGGATTGTGATAGCTATGAGAAAATATATTCTACTTGCCTTGATGCTTGTCATAGGTCTCTCATTATTTGGTCAAAACAGGGGTGTGAAATTTGCCAAGTCTCTTGCCATGCCTGGCATTTCCCAGATTTCTGATGGCAAGAGCTATGGCTATGCAATGCTTGCCAGCGAAGCTGCTATCATCGGCAGCATGATCTTTTTGAACAACGAAGAAAAGCTGAGATATCAAGAAGCTTACGATTACGCCCTCAAATATGCCAATATCGCCCCAGGCAAATATCCTGAAACCTATCTGCGTGATTTGGGGAGGTATAATAGCGGAGGCTTTGATGCGGATGGATACAACTCCCGCATCCTCAAGGATGCCATCAATCTGTATCCCCACGATCCAGAGCAGCAGCAAGCCTATATCAATCAGAATGCCTATTCGGAAGAGCTTTTTTGGGCTTGGGATTCACCTGCCAATCGGGCTCGCTATGGTAGCATCAGAAAATCAGCCCATAATCTGAGGGATTATGGCAAGCTGGCAATAGGCGTACTCTTGGTGAACCATCTGGTGAGTGGCATTGATGTATTGAGGTATAGTGGCCAGGAAAACCGCCCCCAGCTCTCTTTGGGTATTAAAGACAATAACCCCATCTTAAACCTCAGCATAAAATTCTGATCCAGATAATACTATAAAGCTTCCTCTTTCCACACTTTAGAACTAATCTTTGTGTTTCTGGTTTGTTATGATTCCAGCTTCACTATAAAGTATCACCCAAACTTGCAAATCTGCTTGATCAGGGACGCTTCATTCATAAGGTCCTTGTATAGCTTGAGCTCGTCATTTAGTTTCTTATAGTGTTCGCAAAGCAGGTTGTGTGTCACCTGCAATATCCAGGCTCCCGTGTTTCTGTCAAGCCAAGAATCCGTTTGGAATCCCGATCTTATAAAGCACCCAAATCTTCATTTGCCAAAAGTTTGGGGACAGGGGGCGCAAGCGGCTATCACTGAATTCTGATGTTTGTAATCCAAATAATTAAGACCGTTGAGCAATTCATGCTGCATCGAGTTGCTCAATGGTCTTTAGATGCTCTTCTTGCCTTTCTTGAGCCATCGAGCATCGGTATCTTTGGATTCCTCCACCCTAAGTTCAGTAGTCTGGAAGCTTGGGTGTTCCGGGATTTCCTCATCTCCCACAGGCTCAGTCTCGATGATCTCTTTTTTTCGGGGACGGGCATGGGACTCCACCAGGATGGCATCCACGATCACACCTTCAGTGACCTTAATATTGTGCTTACTCAACTGATGATTGATTTCCTGAAGAAGTTTTTGATAGATACCTTGGTTGGAAAACCGACTGCGCCAACGGCTAATCGTGGAATGATCAGGCACAGGATTCTCTAAGCTCAAATGGCAAAACCACAGAAATATATTGTTGTAGTAGAGCTGCTCTTCCATTTGATAATCGGAAAGCTTATACCAAGACTGGATCAGCATGATTCGAAACATTACCTCCGCTGAGAATGCGTCTCTGCCGGCAACCGAAGTCCGCCTGATTTCAACTTTATCAAGTACCTTGTTGATTCTCTTCCAATTTATTAGTTGATCTACATCTTTGAGAAAGTGTTTGCGGCTTGCCAAGCGGCTGGCAAGCTCTTGGTCTGCCAAAGTAATAGTTTGCTTTTCCATGATTAGCTCCTGTGTAATAATGGAGCCACTTTAGATGATGTATCGATCCTGTCAAGAAGTATTTACACATACTTTTTGTCCACATTTATGTGCAACGGTCTTTAATTGATCCAGCAGGCACTTTGATCCTTGCCCATTAGATGCGGTTGTGATGCCGTTGTGATACCCAGCAAACTACTGGATATCACAACGGCATCACAACCGTATCTAATGGGAAACCAAGCAGGAAGCCTTGACCGCAGTAAAGCGGGCAAGGCATTTGTGAGAGCCTGCCATATCACGTTACGCAGGCTGTTTTAAGGTATTTTAGAATATGGCTTCACACAGGGTATGAGGATCCAAGCGGAACGTGGAGCCCTTGCCTTCAAAGAATCCGTGAGCCTCTATGAGGTGGATATTGAGAGAGGTCCACCGGATGCTGATGATGTTCTTGGTATTGGTGAGGGTGGTGATGGCTTTGCGGTAGATGCCGGGGTGTCCAAAAGGACAGGGCAGCTTCCCCCTTACTACATCGGTACTCACCAAATAGTGCTCATCCACCATTATTTCTTCGCCAAATGATTCCCAACTGGCCTTGGAAAAGTAGTTCATTCTATCGGCTATTTCCTTGGTGGTCTTCCCCAGTCTTTCCAGGCTGAGTTCATCATCCTGGATAATATCAAAGAGGTTGCGCCTGTCGTCTCCCAAAAATCCATTAAGGGTTATCACGCCGGGGCGCATTTTCGCCATTATTGTTAGCTCTTGAGGTGTTGCTTTCATAGGATCATCCAAAACTGTCGTAGTATATTTTTTCTTCAGGGACGCCTAATTCTTTCAAGGATTTGGTGACGGCATTGATCATGCCCGGGCTTCCGCATAGGTATGCCTCGGTATTGTTTGCATCACGAATCGCATCCTTGAAGTATGGCATTATAAAGCCTTTTTTGCCATCCCACACATCATCCGGTTCAGGGTGGGAAAGCACCGGCTCATACTTGAAATTGGGAAACACCTTTTCAAAGGCGCGCATTTTATCCGTAAGGTACAGATCACGCAATGCTTTGGCACCAAAGAAATAGGTCATTTTGCGGTCACATCCAGTTACCTGGAGGTGTTCCAACATGGATTTGATGGGTGCTTTACCGCTGCCGCCAGCCACAAAGATGACATCAGCATCGGTATCACGCAGATAAAAATCTCCATAAGGTCCGGTAAATTCCACCTCATCCCCCACCTTCAGATGGTTGTGCACCCAAGTGGTGCAAATGCCTTCCGGCACCAGGCGGATGATGAGCTGGATATGGTCTTTACGCTCTGGGCCAGAGGAGACAGAATAGGCACGGCTCACGCTTTGGCGCACCTTGCCATAGGATTTGGTATTCAATTGCACATATTGGCCTGCCAAAAACTCGATTGTATCCCCATCCAAGAGCTGAAAGGTGATGCCCTTGATATCGTAGGTGTAATCGATGATTTCGGTGATTTTACTGCGGTATTTGCGGATATTAAAGATTTCATTGGGGATGGTGATGGAAATCTCGTTTTTCACCTTTACCTGGCAGGAAAGGCGGATATCATCAGCCAATTCTGCTTTGGAAAGCATAGGCCGCTCTGTGGGTAACACGGGGCCGCCACCTTCCGATACCTTACACTTGCAGGCGCCACAGGTTCCTCTGCCGCCACAAGCTGATGGCAGGTAGATCTGTTTTTCTGCCAGCGAGCTGAGCAGCGTGTCGCCACCTTTCACCACGATATCACGCTTGCCATTGATATTGATTTTGATATCCCCATAGTTGTTCAGCCATCTTTCTGCAATCACCAGCATAACGCCCAAGATGGTGGAGATGGCAGTGAGGACGCCGGTATCTTGTATAATATTTACTATCACAGCATTTCCTCCTTATTGCACCGCTTGGATGCCGGAAAAGCCGATAAAGGCGAGTGCCATGATGCCTGTGATAATCAGGCTGATGCTTGCGCCCCGGAGTCCTGCCGGCACAAGCTTTTCTTTGAGGCGGTGGCGGATACCGGCTAACATCAGGATTGCCAACAGCCAGCCCAAGCCGCTTCCCGCACCAAAGGCGATGCTTTGCAGAAAGCCATAGTTGCGAATCACCAGAAAGAGGCTGACGCCAAAGATGGCACAATTCACCGTGATCAAAGGCAGGAAGATGCCCAGGGAATAGTATAGGGCGGGAACGTAACGCTCGATGATCAGTTCCAAAAGCTGCACAAAAGCAGCAATCACGATGATGAACACGATGAATTGCAGGTATTCGATCTTAAGCGGCACAAGGATGTATTCATTAACCATCCAGTTGAGCCCGGCGGTGACAGTGAGAACAAATGTGACTGCGATGCCCAGCCCAGCGGAGGATTCCACTTCTTTGGAAACAGAGAGGTAGGAACACATCCCCAGGAAGTTTGTGAGCAGGATATTACTGGTAAAGATGGCTGCCCAGAAGAGTACAAAAGGGGTGATTCCCATTATTTTGCCTCCTTGTAATAATAGGTATTGATAGCCCAGATCATCAGAGCCAGGATGAAGAAGGCACTGGGTGCCATCACCATGATAGACCAATTGATCCATCCCTCACCCATCACGCGCACACCAAAAAGTGTGCCAAAGCCCAGCAGCTCGCGGATGAAAGATATCACCAACAAGACCAGGGTATAGCCCACGCCTGCACCGATGCCATCTATCATGGAATCCAAGGGCTTGTTTTGGGCGGCAAAGGCTTCCGCACGCCCCATCAGGATACAGTTTGTGATGATGAGCCCCACATAGGGTCCCAATTGTTTGCTCACGTCTGGCAACCAGGCTTTGAGCAGGATATCAACGATGATCACATAGGCACCGATGATGAGCGTTTGTGCCATCATCCTCACACTGCGGGGAGTGTATTCCCGTATCAGGGAGATGGTGAATGTGGAAAGCGCCAAGGCAAAGATCACGCCCAAGCCCATGATGAGGCTATTGAGCATGAGGTTGGTGACCGCCAAAGTGGAGCAGATACCCAGGATTTGCCTCCAGACGCTGTTATCCTTGAAGGCACTAACGACGAAGATTTCTTTTTTAGTCATGGCATAGCTCCCAGAGTGTTTTGTTCAAATAGTTTTTGCAAAGAGTCTTTCAACATGCTGATTACCGCCCCGCTGCTGATGGTGGCGCCTGTCACCTTGTTGATCTGACCATCCTTGCGTTCCTGCTTTTCAGAAATTAATTCCAAGGTTACAAACTTGCCCTCGGCAATCACCTGCAGGTCTTGGAACTGCTCCTGGAACCAAGGTTCAGAGATTCTGGCGCCCAGCCCGGGAGTTTCCATCTGTTCATAGATGGCAAGCTTGCGGATCTGGCTGAGATCCGGGGATACAGCCACCAGGGCACGCATCTTATCCCACAATCCTTTGCCGGGTATATCCACTACGCGTACTATCACAGAGTCATCAATGCTGACCGCAAATGACGGACGGTCTTCCCCTTTCAGAGATGCCTGTTTGATATATTCATTGTAGCTTTGGGGAAAAGCAGAGATGATATCCGCCTCGTTCAAACCTGTGGCAGTAGCGATGGAAGGCGCACACAGGTCCAAAACTATCTTTTGATAGCTCTCTTCCTTATAGGTTTCCACCTTCTCTTTTGTGGCGTGATACATCAATGCCAATACACCCACAAAGATGATGCTGAGGATGATCATAAAGATGATGGGATAGATCAATGTCTCACGAAAAGGGATGCGTTCGTTGCTCATGCCTTTGCCCCCTTTTTCTTGCCGCGTTTATCCAGGAAGTATTCGATCATGGGCATAAAGGAATTGGTGAGCAGCAGGGCAAACATAAAGCCTTCTGCAAAGAGGGAGTAACGCCTGATGAACACGGTAAGAAAACCTATCATAATGCC
>JAAYJN010000107.1 GCA_012522935.1 Candidatus Cloacimonadota bacterium
GATCCAGGGTGTAAAGCTGGTCTAAGCTGAGCTCATCTGATACGCCGGTGAAGAGCATTACGGGATCAAAGCGGGAGAGGCTGTCCAGGCTGGTGATATACTGACGGTAGTTATCTCGCAATTCTGAACTGAGAACCTGAGTGGGGAAATGGCTGTAAAGGGAATCCTGATAGACCGTTATGTGAGAGTGAGGGGTGCCGCTGAGGTTGTGAATTGTTTTGGTGATACTATACTCCAAGGTGGATTCCATCCCGGGATAGACGTTCATTATATCATGATGACCGCCGCTTTCAAAGACGATTCCCGATACAATCTCCTTCATTGACAGCTGGTCATTCTCATAAATCTGAATGGGGAAGATGTGCAAGCCATTTATCTGGGCTTGCTCCACCAGCTCTGCATGATCTTTGTAACGGGCATATTCAAAGGTAAATTTGCCCTTGCTGGCGCGGCGATATTCTGTGAGCAGATCGTTCAAATAGCGATGGATGGTGCTGAATTCTCCGGGCAAGTCTTTGGAGGCATACACCTTTACCACCATCTTGTTTGGCAGTTTGGATACTGTTTCCCGGCTGTGTTTGCCCAGGCTGTTCACCTTTCCCAAGGAGAGGTCCAGCTTTGTGTATAGGTAGAAAGACAGGACGAGAATCATCACGGCAATGCCGATGCGCAGGAGGTATGTGCCTAAGATCAGGTTACGTTTGTTCTTGCTCATTTATATCTCCTGCATCATGTTACGGGATTGCAGCTTCAGCTCTGCCAGGTATTTGAAGACTACTATCAAGACCAGGAAGAATACCACTTCACGGGTGTCTATCACGCCTTTGAAGAAGTATTGCAGGCGGCTGTCGAAGCTGATGAAATTAGCCAGAAAGGTAAAGCGGGGCGGCAAAAACATATTTACGAATTGGACGAGGTAGAAGATGGAATTGATAGCCAAGCCCAAGATGAAGGCTAACATCTGGTTTGAGGACAGGCTGGAGGCAAAAACGCCAATGCTGATATAGACGGCGCCTGCCAAAATCAAACCCAGATAGCCGGTGAGGATGGCTCCAAAATCCACGCCCACACCAAATTGGACAATCAATCCCAAATAGACCAAAGTGCATGTCAGGATAGTGATTAGCAGCCCGATGGCAGCCAATATCTTGCCCCAAAGTATCTGGCTGAGCCGGACGGGCATCGTGGAAAGCAGCTCAAAGGTGCCACTGGAAAGCTCTTTGGAGATACTGCCCATGGTGATGGCTGGTGTGTAAACCACAAATATCAGGTGGATGATATCAAAGATGCCACGCATTTCTGCCAGCCCCACCTTGAGGGCGGTATTGGCAAAATAGAGGCCGGTTGCCACCAAAAAGAGGACGAAAACGATATAGGTGGTAAAGGAACGTAGAGCCAGGGAATACTCTTTTTTGGCTATGGTGATGGCGGGGTTCATTGCTCCTCCTCGTGGGTGGGCTCATCTTGTGGAGAGTGTGTATCATCCTCCTGTGGCGTGGGTTGGGGGTCTATTGTGTCATCGGCCTGTGTGTCTTCAGAATCGGCGGGGTCTTCATCCGGCAGTGGCAAATGCTCTTCCATGGTGAGGCTGTGGAAGACCTCTTCCAGGCTTTGCTTTTCGCTGTATAAGCCCAGGAGTTGCCATCCTTTTTCGGATACAAACTGGGAAATCTCCTTGCGCAAATCCAGCTCGGAGGGGACGACTATTTTGAGGGTGACGCTGGTTTCGTATTGTTTTTGCTCTGCCAATTGTGTTTGCGGATAGAGGAAAAACCAATCTGAAAAATCGGGTTCCACGGCTTCAATTTCGAGGGTCAAGTATCTCTTGTTGCCGATATAAAGGCCCAGGTTTTCGATCTGATCATCCACCACGATGCTGCCTTTGTTGATGATGATCACGCGATCACACAAAGCCTGGACTTCCTGCATGATATGGCTGGAGAGCAGCACGGTTTTCTCTTGCCCCAGCTCCAGAATGAGGCTCCTGATTTCCAGTATTTGGTTTGGGTCCAGGCCGCTGGTGGGTTCGTCCAAAATCAACACATCGGGGTCGTGGAGGATAGCCTGTGCCAAGCCTACGCGCTGACGAAAGCCCTTGGAGAGGGTGCCAATTTCCTGGTTTAAGACCACCTCCAATCCGCAGTTTTCTATCACATAATCCAGTCTTTGCTGATACAGAGAGGCGGGCATGCGTCTGAGATTGGCGATGTATGCCAAAAACTCTGCCACCCTCATCTGGGGATAAAGGGGGTTGTGCTCCGGCAGATAGCCGATGCGCGCACTGGTGGCAAGGGGATTGGCAAAGATGCTCTTGCCCTCCAGCTCTATGGAGCCTTGATCCGGCTGCAGATAGCCCACCATCATGCGCATGGTGGTGGTTTTGCCGGCACCATTGGGGCCCAGGAAGCCCACGATTTCACCGGCGTTGATGCCAAAGCTGATATTATCCACGGCTTTGATATTGCCAAAGCGGCGGCTCAGCGCTTTTATCTCTATCATGAATACTCCTAAAAGTATGAATCTATAGTGTTTGTATGTCTAATGCATCATCATGGGAAATTGCGAGGTTTGCTCTCCGTCTGTGAGCGAGATCACGTCTCCCTCTTTGATGCCGCTGATTACCTCCACCATCTGCATGTCGTTGGCGCCAAGTTTCACCAGGGTGGGGATGGGTTTGGGCGGGGCGGAGGGGGCTTTTTTATCCTTTCCTTTGCCGACGCTGGCAGGAGGCAAAAGATACACGATATCCTCGTCATCGTCATTACTGAATACGGCGCGGATGGGGATGGTGAGTACATCCAGGCGGGATTCTCCCAGTATGGAAACGGCTGCCGTCATGCCGGGACGGGCTTTCTCGCCGGTGGCGTTGATGCTGATCTCCACGGGGAATACCTTGGCGTTGTTTTCAATGATTGCCATGGGTGCGATCTTGGTGATGGTGCCCACGAAATTGTCATAAGGGAGCGCATCCAGGCTGATTTCTGCGTGTTGTCCCAGGCTGAATTTGGCGATATCCACCTCGTTGATATTGCTTTGCACTATCATCTTGGAGAGGTCTGCAATCTTCATCACCACGGTGCCTTCGCCAAAGCTGTTCATGCTGGATTGCACCATCTCGCCTTCGTTTACCTTGCGCTCTATCACCACTCCGGAGGCGGTGGCAAATACGTGGGTCACCTTGCCGGGAACGTCCAATTCCCTGATCATCTCATACTGGTTGCTGGCTTGTTTATACTCGATCAAGGCGGAGGTGAGGGCGTCTGCGGCAGCGTCATACATCTCCTGGGAGATATACTCATTTTGCAAGAGCACCTCTTTGTCTGCCAAGTCTTTGCGTGCATTTTCCAAGCGTAATTCAGCGCGCTCCAGCTGTGCCTTGGTGCTGAAAAGGGTATTTGCCTGATTGTAATCCGGCTCGATATCGGCTATGATTTGCCCTTGGCGCACATAGTCGTTTTCTGCCACGTAAAACTTTACTATCTTGCCGCTTACCTTGCTTTTGATGGAAACCACAGTCTGGGGTTGCACCTCGCCGGTGATTTCTATGCGGGATTCGATGTCACCCCTATTCACGGTGTGGGTTTGCGGTTCCATATTCAGGAAGGCTTTTCCCATTGCCGCCTTGCCGCAACGGCCAAGCCCCCACACTGCCATTATCAAAATGACCACAATCCCGATTATTATTATCCATTTCTTACGCATTGATCCTCTCTGGCTGCCGGAAAACCGGTTGTTAGGAGACGCATAGATTGGATAGCGGGATACTGTCAACACAATTATCACATAAGGCATGAATTACCCGATAGATAACGGGTGAAATACAGCAAATAAGGAAGCGCCGACACCCAGTAGATGGATGCCGGCACAAAACAGGCGTGATGCCTATATCCTAAGGCCTGCCTGCGAGAGCATTCAAGCCTTTTAGCCTACAGACCTGCACTCAACCTTCTCCTCGTAACGTAATATGTGCACCCTATAATAGAGCACGCGCCGTTCCACAATTTCATCCATTCATAAAGTATTGATATAATATACTGTTACACAGATTAGCAACCAATGTGTGTGGTAAAATATACCATAAAACACCCAATATTCCGCTCTTAGATGTGGTAAAATCTACCACAAAAAGGGGTGATGCCGTAAGAGCAGCATTCATAAAGACTCTTTTTCATCAATCTGCTGCCCGGCTGCCCCAAAACTACTTTTCTTCTTCCTCTTTGATACAGTAGGCAGTTATCTTTTTATGGAGGTTCGATCTATCCAGTCCCAGCTTCTCTGCGGTGCGGGCGAGGGAGTATTCATTTTGGCGATAGTGAAACTCTATATAGTTGCGTTCAAAGACGCGCATTGCCTCTCTGAGGGTGTGTTTTGTATCCAGACAATCCGACACACTGAAGTGCGATGCACCCTTGGTAAAGTCTTTCAGTTGCAAGTCTTTCCCATCTGAAAAGATCATCGCCCGCTCCAGACTGTTGCGCAATTCCCGCGCATTTCCCTGCCACTCGGATTGGTAGAGAAAGGAGAGCGCATCGGGAGTGATTTCTCTGATGGGGATACTGTTACGCTGGCAAAAGTCCTTCACAAAACAGCGTGCCAAGGGGATGATGTCTTCCGGGCGTTCTCGCAGGGGTGGGATGCGAATATGGATGGCATTCAAGCGATACAGCAGGTCTTCGCGGAAGATGCCGGATTCCACTGCTTGTTCCAGGCTTTGGTTGGTGGCGCTGATGATGCGCGTATTTATCTCCATCACTTTGCCGCCCACCTTCTGGATTTCCCCCTCGGAGATCACGCGCAACAGCTTTGCCTGCAAGACCAAGGGCAGCTCTATCACCTCATCCAGGAAGAAGCTATTATCCTTGGCAAATTCAAAGTAGCCCATGCGGGAGCGGGTGGCGCCGGTGAAGGCGCCTTCCTCATAACCAAACAGCTCTGCTTCAAAGAGTTCCTTGGGCACAGAGGCACAATTGATGCTCACCATGGGTTTATGGGAAAATTTGCTGAGGCGGTGAATGGCGTGTGCTGCCAATTCTTTGCCCACTCCTGTCTCTCCGGTGATGAGCACCGGTGTATCAAATTCCGCAGCTTTATGTATTTTATCCAAGATTTCCTGCATTATGGCGGATTTGCCCACGATGCCTATGATGGAGGCAAATTTATTGATGGATTCCTGGTCTCGGCTCTGTCTTTGTGCCAGCCTCTTCACCCGTTCCCTCAATTCAGGGGGTTCCACGGGCTTTTCGATAAAGTCTTGAGCGCCATACTTGAGCGCCAACACGGCATCGGGGATATGCCCGGAGCCGGAGATCATGAGGATGGTGCTATTGGGATATGCCCCGCGAAACTCTTCCAACAGCGTAAAGCCGTCTTTGATGGAGGGGTAGCACATATCCAGCATGATGATGTCAAAATGCTCTTGGGATGTGGCTTCCCGCGCTGCTTTCACATTGTTTGCCACCACCACCCGGTGTCCGTCTTGCTGAAGGATATCCTTTACCAGGCGGCAAAAGATGAGATCATCATCTGCCAATAGGATATTAATCTTTGCCATCGCTCTCTCCTTTTAGCCACAGGGATACCACGGTGCCCACTCCTTCTTCGCTTTGGATGTGGATCTCGCCGCCCATGGATTCGATGATTTTGCGGCTTTCCGGGATACCGATGCCGGTGCCGGATTGATTGGTGGTAAAGAAGGGATTGAAGATTTCATCCAGATATTTTTCAGGGATGCCGATGCCATTATCTTCGATTTCCACCAGCACCGAGAGCGGACCTTTGGGGCTGCTGTGATTGGGGAAGCTCTTGAGGCTGATATGCAGTGTGCCCCCATCCGGCATGGCTTCCACGGCGTTGTTGATGAGGTTGATCAGTGCCTCTTCAAAGCGGATGGGTTCAATGAAGGCATGCACAGATTTGAGGGTCCAGTTTTTGATAAGGGTGATATTTTCCGGCAGTCTGAGATGGCTGATCACGTGTTCCAGGGAAGGGGCGATATCCTGCAATTTGAGGTCATAATTCTTGAGCTCGGTAAAGCGCTGGAAGGAGTGGGTAAATACCCTCACCTTCTCGATTTCGTCACGAATGATCTGCAGATATTCTTCCTTCTGCCCCGCCTCCAGATCATCCTTTTCCAAAAGTGGCAACACCAGGATCACATTGGTGATATGCCGGCGCACGTGATGGGAGAGGCGTCTTGCCGTATCTGCCCAGGCTATCTTTTCCAAGGTGGCATCTTCCGGAGCGTAGGTCAAAATCACCATTGCCCGCTTCCTCGGACCGGGTGTTTTAAAGATTTGCACCCTAAAGAGTTGCCTCTTGCCTTGTGCTTCTATTTGCAGCTCGCTTTCATAGTGTTTATCAGTTCCCTTAAAGAGCACTTGCAGGATTTGCAGCAGCTTTGGCTCCACCTCTTTGATATTGCGCAGATATGCCCCTGAAGAGTATGAGGCAAACAGCTCCTTTGCCCTTTTGATGGCAATCCGGATGCGCCTCTTTGTATCCACCAAGATCACACTTAGCCCCAGGCCTCAGCTGAGGCTCCTAAATTGAAGCTGCGTATAAAGGATGAAAGAAAGGGAGGATATGGCAAAAAGAGCTAAGATCAGCGTGATGAGCCAATGATAAGCCTGCACCCAATTGCGGAAGATCACAAAAGCGGAAAGCTGATTGTAGGAGTAATAAAAGACCTGATTTCCAGAAATCGCCGCCACCAACATCGGGGAATCAAATCCTGTTTCCGCCAAGTGCAACCTCACTGCCTCGTCTCCCATGATGGGGCTGGGCAGACTTGCGCGCACCTTCAGGTTATGATCCAAAATCTCGATATGTTTATCTGCCGTATAGACCACAATTTCACTAAAGCCATCCTGATCCAAATCTCCCACTGCACAGATGGATTTGATAAAGCCCTGGTAATCGTGCGGGATGGGCTTTAGATCTTCATCCAACACAATCAAACCCTTGGATTTGTCTGCCAAAAACAACCGCCACTTGCGGGAACCATCCATATTGTGAAACTGGTAGGGCTGTCCCCGGGGATCAAAATAGGTGCCCAAATCCCAGCTTTCATGCTTTTGCAGCCTCTTGCCATCCCAGCTCAGCTTGGTCACAGAATTGCGTTTTTTGCGCTCATCTGTGGAAATGGTGGCATAAATTGCCTTATCCTGGGTTTCACGATATGGCAAGCGGCTGAGGTTGACGCTGCCAAAGCCCTCAAAGAGCTGCTCTTGATACAACAGCTCGCCCGATGTGTCTATTACCGCCAGATAGCCGCTGCTATCATCAAAGCCGTTAATGATTTTACTGGTGTTTTTATAGGAAATTGTGCCCACAATAAACTCGGTTTTACCGTCATTGTCAAAATCACCATAAAGCAGGGAGTGAACGATGCAGGGCATATCAAAACGCCATTTCACCTCACCCGTCTCAAAATCATAGACCGCAATGCCACGCGGACTGGTGGAATAGCCCACCAACATCCTGCATACCAGTTCCAACCTGCCATCGCCATCGATATCTGCCAAAAATTCCGGGTAAATGGTGGCGTTCCACTCCCAAGTAGGCTGGGGCTCGCCCTCAATACTGCGGATGGTTTCAAAACGCCTTTCCTCACGCTTGAGCGGAGTTTGCCAGATATAGCTGGTGCCCACCAGACCCACGTTGACGCCATCATTAAATGAATAAAACATCCAAGGCTTGTCATCAACGGGATTTACCAAGGAATTGATGCCACGGTATTGATTGGTCATGGCAGATTAAGAAACTATGCTGCCATCCAAGCGCCGTACATAGAGGGAATTGATGCCGGATGCGGGTGCATCGGCGAGGATCAGCATATCTTCGCCATTACCCTGCAGGTCTGCAAATTTATAATTGGTGGCGGGATTATCCAAAACGTGCTTATAGCGAGGCTCCAAAACGTGTGTTGGATAATCGGCAACAGGCTTGCAGGCAGCCACAATGACCATCATAACAATAAACAAAAAGAGGTTTCTTTTATACAAAATAACTCCTTCAACGTCTGGGAACATGATTCAAAGCTTATGAAATGATGTCAAGCACAAAAAGCACAAAATGTTAAATGATTTACTGTTTAGTGTGGATTATGGAACAATGCTGCATGGTTTTTGCCAACTGATTGGGAGTTTTTGCGACAATTACTTTGACACTTACCACTTACCACAACACAAGCCGCTGTTTCCTGTCCCCTGTTCCCTCAAGGCACGCACAGCGCTTGCCTGTTAGCCTCCCTTGTACCACCCTTGTCTCACCCTTGTCGAGACAAAGGAGAGACAAGGGTGGTTAATGGGCAAGCCCAGCTAAGCGCTCGCGATGAATAAAGAATAATGAATGAGGAATGGGGTTTGCTGCGCAAACCAGAGGTTAGAGGCCAGAGACCAGAGGAACTCGCTCCGCTAAGAGGCTCGCTTGTGCTCGAAGGGAAGCGGGCTGCGCCAGATTGTATTTGACCTGAGCTATCGTCTCTCCGAGACTCAGACAGGTATCTATAAGCCGTGTTTGACCTGAACTAACGTCTCTGCTGAGACTCTTTAAAGAGCTCGCTGTGCGAGCAGGTGTTGGGGGGCGAGCTGCGCTTGCGAGGAAGACGGGCTCCGCCCGATTGTATTTGACCCGAACTAACGTCTCTCCGAGACTCAGACTGGTATCTATGACCCGTATTTGACCTAAACTAACGTCTCTGCCGAGACTCTTTAGGGAGCTCGCTGTGCGAGCAGGTGTTGGAGGCGAGCTGCGCTCGTAAGGAAGACGGGCTCCGCCTTATTGTTTTAACCTTTTGTTTCGTAATAATTTAAGCCCTGTTACTCAGGTTGATGGAAGATGTGTTTTTTATTGTATTCGATTCCATGCTTTTCCAAAAGGCTGAAGTATTCATCTGTGAAGCTTATTTTTTTATGATGTTCCTTTTGGTTTTTGATATACGTCCTCACTTGTTCTCTCATACTGGTCGATACTGAAAACGCAGCATAACCTTCTTGCCAGCTAAATTTTTCAGGGAACCAGTTTTGTTGATTTATAAATCTGCTGCTGTTGGCCTTTACCTTTTGTGCAACCTCTGATATGGACTTTGCGGGGTTTAAACCAATTAGGATATGGATATGATCTTCAACACCGCCGATGCAGTGCACAAAACAACCCAACCCTCTAATGATGCCAGCGATATAATCATAAAATCGGTCTTGTTTTTCCTCAAACAATAAAGGAGCCCGGGCATACGTTGCCATTACATAATGAATGTAGATCTGTGTGTAAGGATCTGCCATATTTGCTTCCTCTCATACTGTTTCATGCTAAGAGACATGATATTACTTTCACCCAATTTGTCAAACAGCTTTTCTGTTGTCATTATGGGTATGTGACAGCATTATAATATGTTGCCAAATTCGTATTGACCCTTTCAAATCAAAATCAATGTCAACCTTAGAGCCTAAGTCTCGGAGAGACGGCAGTTTAGGTCAAAAGCAGGCTATAAATCACTTTTTGAGTCTCGGAGAGACGATAGTTCAGGTCAAATATGGCTTATAGATATGTGTCCGAGTCTCGGAGAGACGATAGTTCAGGTCAAATACGGATTATAGACATGTGTCCGAGTCTCGGAGAGACGATAGTTCAGATCAAATGAAGGTCAATAAATTAGGCCGCATAAGAATACTGGGAAAGCCCAGTCTATGCCAGGATAAGACACCCTATTCAAATCCCCTATCCCGCATCCACTCGCGGGCTTGCTTTTTTATCTTTTCACGCTGATTGGAGGTAAGCTCTTTCGCGACCATCTCACGTATAGTTATGTAGGTTTCAAGTGATTCCTGGGTAGCATTTGCTACGGCAATGCTAAACCATAAATATGCTGTTTCCATATCTTGGATCACTCCATGACCAACAGAATACATCACCCCTAGATTATACTGAGCATGTTCATTACCTTGTTCAGCAGCCATGAGCCACCACTTACGTGTTTCCCTATAGTTTTGCATTCCGTATTCATCATAGTAATACATGGACCCCAAATTATATTGAGCTTTTACATGTCCCTGTTCTGCTGATAAGAGATACCATTTATGTGCTTCTTTATAATTTATTTTTACACCAAAGCCATTGGCATATAGTATGCCCAAATTATATTGAGCTTCTGCATATCCTTGTTCCGCAGCTAAGAGACACCATTTATGTGCTTCTTTATAGTTTTGCTTCACGCCATGACCTTTACGATGCAAAACGCCCAAATTGTTTTGAGCTACTGGATGTCCCTGTTCTGCTGATAAGAGATACCATTTATACGCTTCATTATAGTTTTGCTTAACTAAGCCTCCAATAAAGTACTTCCATCCCAGCTCACACTGAGCATCAGCATCACCATTTAAGGATAAAGTTGTGAGTTCCTCAACAGATAATGATTCATAGTCAATAGCCTGTAAGGCAGTTATGCTCAGACAGACAATCAATATAAGCATACACGTCATTGCTTTTTGCACTTGAACCTCCTCAGCGGTTTTCTACAGCTAATAATTTTGGCGGATTGTGTCAATAAATAAATTTCGTTGGTCTCAAGAGTGCCGTCTCTCCGAGACTCGGACAGGTATCTATAAGCCCTGTTTGACCTGAACTAACGTCTCTGCTGAGACTCTTTAAAGAGCTCGCTATCGCTCGCGATGAATGATGGGCGCAGAGCGCCCAGGGTTCAGTGGACAGTGGACAGGGGGGCGCTCGCGATGAATAATGAATAATAAATGACTTATGACGAATGATGGGGCAGGGGAAATGCGTCCTGACAAATGTGTGGAGAGTGTAAAAGAAAGGAGAGAATTGAAGTTTGACAGAGTAATTGGGGTTTTATTGTTTATATAACTCAATATGAAGATTGTGTTTGACAGATTTGAGAAAGTAAAAAACAATGCAATCAGGTACGTGTAGATGTATAAAAAAGCCCGACTGCGGTTTTGGACGCTTACATAGGCAATGGGTGTCATTGGGGCGACGATGCCGCACTAAGGGGTTTTTATCTTAAAAACATAGGAGAGCCTGATGTATAATTTATTATATGAAAAATGGTTGAGTGTGCTGCGCGAAGATGGGGTATATGATATGATTGGCATAAACGATGCCCTCAAAGAAGCAACATCATTACAGCTTGCCGCCAATAATCCCATGGATCGTTTTGCAGCTTTCAGGTTTTTGCTTACTGTAGGTTATTGGTGTTATATCAATACAGAGCAGCCACCGATACCGGGACAAGCCCTCCCACATGAATGGCAGGATTGGCTGGATAAGAATAGCCAGTATTTTGAGCTATTCCATGATAAACATAGATTCTGGCAAGATGATAACAGAGACAGGTTGCGCCCTGTAACCGATTTGATCCACGAAATACCCACTGCAAGTAATTTCTGGCATCTAAATCACGTTACAGACTATAAGGATGGGCTTTGCCCAGCCTGTTGTGCAAAAGGTCTGCTGCGTTTGCCAATCTTTACCACCGCTGGCGGCAGGGGTATTGGTGCAGGAATTAACGGGACACCCCCATTCTATTATATTTGGATGGGCAAAAACCTTGCTGAGACCATTGAACTGAACTGGAAACCAGAAGAAAACATGGGCACGCCAGCATGGCTATTACCACAAAGTCAAAACGAATCGACAAGTTTGCCGCTACTTGAAGGACTGACATGGACACCGCGGAAAGTTTATCTCTATGGACCTGAGAATAGGGGCGATAGGTGCGCATTGTGTGGAGCCATGGCAGAAGGTCTCGTCTATTCTATCAATAATGATCAAATCAAAGTTCCGGATAATATCAACTGGAAAGATCCTCACGCTATTTATAAGAAAAATGATGCCCAGGTTAACGCAAAAATGGTTTTGATGTCTGACAAAGAAAGCATATTCGTTGACATGGACTGGTATGAACCCGTAGTGGATTTGTTGCGATACAAACAACACCGCAAAGAGGTGAAGATCTTTTTGTTGGGATTCACATCTGATAAGGCAAAATTTGTGGATGTGTGGGGAAAAACCTTCACGATCCCTACAAAGAATCCAGATGAAGACGTATTATATCAGTTGCATAACAGACTGTGGTGTATTAATGCCATGAGAAAAATACCACTGAGAGGCAATTATCGCAATTCGGTGGGGCTGACACAAGTGGCGGATATTATTCCCCATGTAGAAAATACTATTTCATCCCGCATATCCGATCTCATCTCTGGAGAAAGGTATAACCTTGATGATGCTGATAGAGAATACCGTCCTTTACTAAAAAAAGTGGCTGCTTCCATGGAGGCCAATATCGGCATTTTAGCAGAGACAAGCAGAACAAAGATAATGTATCGTAAACCTTGGAGGAAAAAGGTGAAAGCCAAATTTGTCAAGGAGGAAAACAATGATTAGCACTCCCGCTTTTATTGAAAGCCTTGGCCTCTTAAAAGAGGGGGATTTGAATATTTTAAGACAGCACCGGGGAAGTAGATTGGATGAGAGTTTGGATGGTTTTGACCTATTTACCAGTTTATGGTGGCCTTTGCGCAGAATCAGTCCCAGAGCTCCCAGACGTGAAGTAGCCTGGTTAATCGCCAAACTCTTTGCCGAATATAGATTTGAGCAAGTGGTTGACCAAAGTATCCCCAGCATGCTGGGCAGTATTTGCAGAAGACTAAAATCACAAGAGGAAAAGCAACTTATGATCAGAAAATTTGAGCTGCTACTTGCCACAGACTTGGACCTTTTGGAGCACCATCTGGCTGCAAAGATGAAAATTATCAAAGATCACAAGTATTCTGAGCTTGATTGGGTAAAACTAACCGATGATCTGTCTATATGGGATAGGCAACGCATACGTCAAGAATGGGTGAGATCATTCATAACAACTTACGAAAGAAAAAAACAGGAGGATAAAGATGTTGATTGAAATCCACATGATTCAAAACCACAGTCCCGCAAATCTGAACCGGGACGACTTGGGAGCCCCCAAGACTTGTATTTTCGGCGGAGCTTTGCGCTCACGCATCTCCAGCCAATGTATCAAACGCAGCATCCGTTTTTCACCAGAATTCACAGAATTGCGGGGCGGGATACGCACACGCAGGCTGGCAGAAAAACTGTATGAACAGCTTTCCAAAGAAGATATTAAAACCGCGGAAAAGATTCTTGGTGCCTATAGTTTGATAAAGAAAGGGAAAAAATCCAAGAAGGAAGATAGTGACGAGGATGCTTTTAATGAAGAATCTGAGGTTTTGATTTTTACCACATACAAAGGCATCAAAAGAATGGTGGAAATGATTGCAGATCCGGAATTGACGTATGATGACAAGGTAAAAAGATTTAACGATCTTCTAACCAAATGTGTACACTCTCCGGATATGGCTCTCAGCGGCAGGATGCTGGAAGCTAAAGGATTGAAAGATACAAAAGTGGAAGCTGCCCTTCAGGTTGCCCATGCCATATCCACTCACATAGCCAGACCCGAGATTGATTACTTTGTAGCTGCTGATGATATTCCGGGAGAGGATGCAGGAGCAGGGCACATCGGAGAATCCATGTTTACCTCCGCCTGTTTTTACAAATACTTTTCTTTGGATTGGGATCAATTGAAAAGAAACCTCAATGGGGATGAAAACCTTGCAGCACATACTGTGGGAGCTTTTATCAAGGCAGCGGCAAGCTCGAATCCCAGCGGCAAACAAAACAGCTTTGCCGCACACAACTTTCCAGATGGAATTCTGGTGGAATTCTCCAAAATTCCAATCAGTTATGCCAACGCATTTGTAAAGCCCATCTATTTCGAAAAAGGCACAGATATTGTAGAGCAAAGTATCGGGCAGCTTGCCAATTATGTGGAGGACTTTGTAACGGGCTATTGTGATGACCCATCCAGTCGCATCAGCTTTTGGTTTTCTCCCAATGGGCGTCATGAACTTAATATAAAATCAAAGAATTTTGCTCCCCAGCATGTGGATAATCTTGGAGAATTGGTGAGTAAGGTACTGGATCAGTTAGGGAATTTCGATTGGGATGAAGTGCGGCAGGCAAAAGTGTATCTGGGAGATTGATATGGATAGATCTCCAAACACGTTGTTCTTGAGGCTGGAAGGTGCCTTGCAAGCTTGGGGAAACAACGAATCCAAGTTTGTGATTCGCAGAACGGCGGACGCACCCACCAAATCCGGGGTTTTTGGATTGCTCTGTGCCGCGTTGGGTGTTACGCGCCTTGATGCTGAAAAAGACTGGCTTCCACAATTGCAAAAAATGCGCATGGGAGTGAGAATAGACCGTCCCGGGATTAGATGGTGGGACTACCATACAGTGGGAGCAGGGCAAGAAATGCGCAAAGCAGGATTTAGGCAGAGTGATAAAATATCCGATCCCATACAGGCGCGCAAAGTAATACATGAACCTGATTTTGGCAACAAAATAGATATGAAAATGGGACCAATACTCACCCGTCGTGAATATCTTGCCGATGGCAGTTTTCTGGTGGCATTACAGGGGGATCCACACATTGTGGATACTTTATTTAAAGCCTTGCAAGAGCCAGTGTGGACTGTCTTTCTGGGGCGCAAATCCTGCCCACCTTCACGCTTGATCTGGGAACATGAACCAGGATATTTTGAAAGCCTGGAAGATGCATTGCGATCCATACCTCTCCAAAAGCGTGAGGATGACAGTGTAATCACGGCTTCATGGGATGTCCTGCTGGATTGGATGCCGGCTTTTGATGGAGACAAGGTACCGGATGACATTGAAATACATTATGACATACCCTTGTCGTTTCAACCGCCAAATCACGCACCGCGATATGTGATACGAAAACGGATTGGCCTTGGCCCAAACACAGAGACACAAAAAGTTACTATCGGCAGACCCTGGACAGCAAGGCGAATCAGGGCAGATTATGGAAATCGCGAATATAGACGCGTGCGAGCCGAACGTCTTGTTATGGACCATTCGGCATGTATGTTTTGTAAAGCACCAGCAACCACGGTGCAGCACGTGAGCTATAGCCGGGCTGGAGGAAGGGAAGTTCCCGAGGATTTGCGCGCTCTGTGCAGAATATGTCATGATGCCTGTACAATGCTGGAATATGGTGCCGGTATGGGCAATGAACGTATTGACCCCAGCGATCCAGCCTGGCGAGATGCGATTCTTGCCAAGAGAAATGAGATTATTGAATATCACTCACGTGCACAACACAGCAGAAAACTACAACCAAAAAAGGAACAAACATGATGTATCTTTCTCAATTGCTAATAGATACAGGAGGTGATCCAGATCGCTACCGCCCTGGCAGGATGTGGTTGAACAATATCTATAACGTACACCGGCGTCTCAGCATGGCATTCCCCATGCGTCTGCGCAGGGATGCGGATAGGGAATTCTTGAAACCTTATGATCCCGCAGACTTTGCCAAACGACAATTCCTTTTCCGGGTGGATAATGACATTGATGGGAATAGCCAAAGGGCAGTGGTGATAATTCAATCTACCGTAAAGCCGGATTGGGATTGGGCTTTTCAAAATGCCAGTCATTTTTTGGCTGCGCCTCCACAGGTTATTGAGTATAATCCCATATTTAAGACTGGGCAAGAGCTACACTTCCGCATACTAATGAATCTAAGCGTGAAAAGAAATGTTGAAGAGGTAGAAGAAAGCGCATTTGGCAAAACAAAAACTGGACGTATTTTACACAAACGTGTAGCCTTTACTTGGAATGAGGACACTACCCCAGATGACGCAATAGGAGATTGGTTTGCAGGCAAGGCAGTTGCTCAGGGGTTTTGCCCGATACGTACCAGATTGCTGAATCTTGCCTGGGTGTATGGCTCCAAATCTGAGGCAACAGGTATGAGACCTCGCCGTGAAAACGTCTTTAGAAAACTGAAATATCGATCAGCACTACTGGAAGGTATATTGCGAGTGGATGATCCTGTAAAGTTTACAGCCGCCCTTAAAAACGGCATCGGTAGTGCAAAGAGTATGGGATTTGGTCTCCTTTCCGTCCGTCCTGTGTAGGTATTGAAATGAAAACAAACAATCTGCAACAGATCCCCAAAATTAGCGACAGGTTAAGCTATTTATATGTTGAACACGCGAGGGTAGACAAGGAAGCACAAGCCATAGCTATTCATGATGGTTTTGGAGTAACATCAGTCCCATGTGCAGGATTGATGTTACTAATGCTTGGACCGGGAGTATCTATTACTCATGCGGCGATTATGATACTGGCAAAATGTGGGTGTTTGATAGCATGGGTAGGCGAATATGCTGTAAGGTTTTATGCATCAGGTACAGGAATTACCCGCAGTTCAAGCAACCTGATGAAACAAGCATCATATTGGGCTGATGAAAGATTGCACATGAACGTAGTGAGAAGGATGTATGAAATGCGGTTCCCAGAGAAGATTGATCCATCTTTGACCCTTCAGCAGATTAGAGGCTATGAAGGTGTTCGAGTAAGGGATACTTATGCCCGTCTTGCAAAAGAATACAATGTAAAAATGGAAAGAAGAGAATATGATAGAAAATCATGGAAAGATGTCGATCCCATCAATAAGGCATTGTCGGTGGCAAATTCTTGTTTATACGGGATCTGCCATGCAGCCATCGTAGCGGCAGGATATACCCCGGGCTTAGGATTCATACATACTGGAAAACAGCTTTCATTTGTGTATGATGTGGCTGACCTCTATAAAACAGAGACCTCATTCAAAGCAGCTTTTATTACTGTTTCTACAGGCATCCATGAATTGGAGCGGAGAACAAGAATGGCATGCAGGGATGAATTTTATTCAAGTGGGATTCTGAAAAGAATAATAAAACAAATACATTCTCTTTTTGACATAGAGGCTGATGCCGAAGACGGTTTTGACGATTTTGCATCTGATCAAGCTGCACCCGGAGGCCTGTGGGAGCCAAAAGGAGTGGTAGCTGAAGGAGGGATACAGTATGATAATAACTAAAGGGAAGGAGGGTTAATCATGGTGGTTCTCATTTTAGAAAAAGTTCCAATTGGTTTAAAAGGTGAGCTGAGCCGCTGGATGATAGAATTAAAGAGCGGTGTTTTCGTTGGTAAGGTCACAGCAAGAGTAAGAGATTTATTATGGGAAAAAGTAAAAAAAGAATCTCAAGGTAATCCTGGTATTTTGCTCTGGTCTGCACAATGTGAACAGGGATATAAAATCGAGTTTTGGGGTTGCCCTTCAAGAATCCCGACTTTTTGGGAAGGACTTCAGCTAATGACAAAGCCCTTAAAGCCATAATAATTCAAGTGTATTCCCCACACACGTGGGGGTGAACCGAAACAACCCGGCAGATGGAGTGCATACTGATGGTATTCCCCACACACGTGGGGGTGAACCGCTCACGGTCTGTGGTCTATTCTCTGCAATTATGTATTCCCCACACACGTGGGGGTGAACCGGATTGACAAATCAAATGAGCTGATGTGCTTCCGTATTCCCCACACACGTGGGGGTGAACCGTCGAGCAAGACTGATTACGTAGAATTTGTTGCGTATTCCCCACACACGTGGGGGTGAACCGTGTAATTTTTTCATTATATACCTCACATTTTAGTATTCCCCACACACGTGGGGGTGAACCGTCGACTTACGCCTGATTGACGTGGAGTATTCCGTATTCCCCACACACGTGGGGGTGAACCGTCTGCTTCGATTGATTATTTTGTAGCGAACCTGTATTCCCCACACACGTGGGGGTGAACCGATGGGGGTAACTAACCATCGCCCCGGACTTGAGTATTCCCCACACACGTGGGGGTGAACCGGAAGCGGAGGCTCAGCTCTTCGCTCAATTCCTGTATTCCCCACACACGTGGGGGTGAACCGGCTTATCTGGAATCCGACGAGTTTTCAAACAAGTATTCCCCACACACGTGGGGGTGAACCGAGAGAGCCGAGGTGGCATTAAGCGCTGCTCTCGTATTCCCCACACACGTGGGGGTGAACCGGTGCATAGAGTGATGGCAGGGAGATGGCTGGAGTATTCCCCACACACGTGGGGGTGAACCGGCGGCAGCAGGCAATACGGCGACCCTTGCCTGGTATTCCCCACACACGTGGGGGTGAACCGTTGCGTGCCAATGTTTTGCGGTCAATCACAAGGTATTCCCCACACACGTGGGGGTGAACCGGAACGTGCATGCCAACAATATTGTCCACCCTTGTATTCCCCACACACGTGGGGGTGAACCGTTGTATATGATAATGATAAATTTGACATGACCGTATTCCCCACACACGTGGGGGTGAACCGGGGA
>JAAYJN010000015.1 GCA_012522935.1 Candidatus Cloacimonadota bacterium
CCATTATTACGATGCTTCCACGGCAGAGGGAAAAGACCTGCTCTTGGCAAAACTGGTGCAGGCGCAAGCCATTGATGATCTGTGGGATTTGGTAACCGACGGGGATTGTGAGGCTTGCGGGATTGGCACCATCCTCACCCTGCTGTATGTGGCAGCCCAAACCCCCGGTGCAAGGATGCAAACCCTGGAATACACCCATTCGGGCATGGTGAGCGGCCATAACGACCAGGTGGTGGGCTATCTGGCTGCCAAGCTGTGGAGGTGAGCATGGACCTGTCTTTGAAGCAAAAAGAAGCACTCTTGAAACTGGCAAGAGACAGCATCCTCACCCACTTTGAGGGCAAGCTGCCCCAGATGCCGGATGATGAGCTTTTCCGCCAGAAAAGAGGACTCTTCGTGAGCCTGCATCAAGGCGAGGAACTGCGAGGCTGCATCGGCTATATCAAGGGATATAACACCATTGCCGCCAGTGTGGTGGAGATGGCGAGAGCGGCGGCTTTTGATGACAACCGCTTTTCACCCATCCGCCGGGAAGAAATGCCCTTGATCACGATTGAGATCTCACTCTTGGGGGATCTGATACCGGTGGAAACCCATGCTGAGATTGAGATTGGCCGCGATGGCTTGTATCTGCAGCATCCCTATGGCAGCGGATTGCTGTTGCCCCAGGTTGCCACTGATTGGGGCTGGGATGTGCCCACATTCCTGAGGCAAATATGCCAAAAGGCGGGGCTTCCCTACGGCATTTTGCAGGATGAGCAGGCGCGTCTATTTCGTTTTACGGCAAGCGTTTTTGCAGAAAACCAGACTTTTTGATTGACAAGATTGCCGCTCTGATAAAGTTTGAACATCTACAAGCGTAATTTGCGCGGGAATAGCTCAGTTGGTAGAGCGCAACCTTGCCAAGGTTGAGGTCGCGGGTTCGAGCCCCGTTTCCCGCTCCACGTTTTGGGGCGACATAGCCAAGTGGTAAGGCAGAGGTCTGCAAAACCTTTATCCCCGGTTCAAATCCGGGTGTCGCCTCCATCTTATTTCCAGCCGGAGTGGTGGAACAGGTAGACACAAGGGACTTAAAATCCCTCGGGTGATAAGCCCGTGCCGGTTCAAGTCCGGCCTCTGGTACCATGCGGGAATAGCTCAGTTGGTAGAGCGCAACCTTGCCAAGGTTGAGGTCGCGGGTTCGAGCCCCGTTTCCCGCTCCATTCTTTTATGCACATATTCCATCCCATTTTTACCATGTATGCCAATGCTGTATTCAGGCTGGACAATCAAAATGAATTGACGAATCTTGCGCCTCCCAAATACTGCCCTCCTATGAAATATCAAGCTATTATCTTTGACCTCGATGGAACCCTGATAGATTCCATGCAGCTTTGGAGGCAGGTGGATGAGGAATTCCTGCAAAAGCGCGGGATACCGGTTCCGCCAGACCTCTTTGACCTCCTTCCCCAAGGCAACAGCTTCATCCAAACTGCCCAACACTTCAAAGACCGTTTTGGGCTGGATGACAGCGTGGAAAGCATCATGGATGAATGGACTGTGATGGTGAGAGAGCATTATACCAAGGGCGTGCCTTTGAAGCCGGGAGTGCGGGAGCTGTTGGACCAGCTTGCTGCCTCCGGAGTCAAAATCGGGCTCGGAACCAGCAATTCCATGGAGCTTGCCCGCTTGGTGCTGAGTGCACATGGCGTTTGGCACTATTTCCAAGGCTGGGGCACCGGTGATATGAACTTGCGCGGCAAACCCTTTCCCGATATCTTTTTGCGCAGTGCCCAAGACCTGGGCGTGAACACCCAAAGCTGTATCGCTGTGGAAGACACCCTCAGCGGGGTGACGGCTGCCAGAGCGGCAGGCATGAGGGTTTATGCTATTTATGACGAGGACAGCCATCCTTTTTGGGATGAAATCCAAGCCTTGGCACATCTATCTTTTGAAGATTACAACAGCCTCAGCCCCATCCTGCAAGGGGAGCTGAGCATCAATACAGGAGCTTAAATGGCAAAATTATATATCATCATCGGAGCCTATGGCAGCGGCAAAAGCGAGTATGCCATCAACCTTGCCCGAGAGTGTAATGAGGCAGGGGAAGACACCGTATTGGCAGATATGGACGTGGTGAATCCTTACTTCCGCAGCCGTGACGTGCGTGATAAATTCACCGAATTGGGCATC
>JAAYJN010000108.1 GCA_012522935.1 Candidatus Cloacimonadota bacterium
AACCATTAGGTTTAAACATCCGCCCCATGCAGACTGGGGCTTTGAGCTGGATATGCCTTGGCTGAGCCTGTGCACAGGACCTCCGCCAACCCCCAGCCCCATCAGGGTCTGCAGCTCCCTCACTTCTGAGGAGATGGCTCCGGATTCTGCCATCTTATGGTGCAGCGGCAACCATCGCTTTCTCTTGGTCACACCTTCCACCCCGCCTTCCCTCCTCAACCATGAATTTCTGGCTGGACATATCTTGTGGCAGTTGGAGGCAGAGGCAGGCGCCCTTCAAGGCTGGGATTTGGCACACACCTTCACCGATATTCCGGACGCCCTGGCTCGCCTGGATAGGAATTCCATCCTCATCAGTGCCAATAAAGACCTCATCTTGTCCCTCATCCAAAACCAGCCTGAAGATTTGTGGCAGTTTGCCATCACTCCGCAAAGCCTCACTTTGGCGCTCAATCTGGAAGACAGTTCCCAATCCAACCTAAGGGCATACAAACAGCTGCAAGCCTTTGGCGAGTGGAGGATAGAGGCACAAAAGCGTAGCCTGAAAGAATTGATCGGCATCCACGACCTGATGCAGGATTCATATTCTTTCTTTGCAGAGTTTTATGACCGCTTTATGGCACACGTGGATTATTCCTATTGGTTGGATAAGATATTCACTTGGCACAACCGCTTTGCCAGCGCCCCTGCCCAAAAGGTGTTGGAATTAGCCTGCGGAACCGCCAATATCGCAGAGCAACTGGTATTCCGAGGCATGGAGGTGGAAGCCTGTGATTACTCTCCCTTCATGCTGTATGAGGCTGCCAAAAGGTGTTTCTGCCCCACCTTGTTCCTGGCTTCGATGGATGAACCCCTGCCCCGGCAAAACCATTATGATCTGATCTTATGCCTCTTCGACAGCATCAATTACCTGGTGAAAACCTCCTCCTTCCGCGCTTGTCTGCGCTCCGTCCAAGACGCCCTCAAGCCCGGTGGTATCTTTATCTTCGATATTTCCACCATCAATAACAGCCGCACCTATTTTGCCGATATCTCCCAACACTTCCGCTATAACGACGCCCAGCTCTATCACCACGCCTTTTTTGATGAACTCAGCCTGCGCCAGCGCTCTTCCCTCACCCTCTTCCGTAAAAGACCCTGTGGCTGGGTGAGCAGCGAAGAACAGCATGCCCAGCGCGTTTACCGCCACCGGGAAATCATGGCGCTCATCAATGACTGTGATCTGGAACTACTGGCAATCTTCACCTTGGAATCCCGCCAAAACCTGCTTTCCAAAAGGATGCAAAACCTGGATGAAAACCGTCCCCGCCTCTATTATCTCTTGCGCAAATGATGAACCAGCTTTACCTGCATGATCTCCCCCTCCTCAGAAACCACAAATACCTGATTGGAGTGGATGAAGCGGGACGTGGAGCCTTGGCTGGACCCGTAGTCTGTGCCGCCGTGGTGTTGGATTACCGCCAGGTGATTGATAGGCTGAATGATAGCAAGCAACTGAGCCCTGCCCGGCGTGAAGCCCTTTTTGAAGAGATTATCAAGGCAGCCTTCACCTACAAAGTGGTAAGCATCCCACCCCCCTATATTGATGCCTTCAACATCCTGGAGGCAACCTTGGAGGGGATGAAGCGCGCCATCCTTGCCACCTGGAAGCCCAATTCCCTCTGCCTGGTTGATGGACCGCACCTGCCGCCTTTCCCCACCACCAACGTGATCGATATGCGTGCCGTTGTAGATGGAGACGCCCTGCATGCCTGCATCGCGGCGGCATCAATCTTGGCAAAGGTAAGCCGGGACAGGATGATGGTGGAGTATGGCAGGCTCTTCCCTGAATATGGATTTGAACGGCACAAAGGCTATGGAACAGCGCAGCATCGCCAAGCTCTTTCCCAGCTGGGGCCTTGTTCGATTCATCGGTATAGCTTTGCGCCCATTAAGAGTAGGGGTTAGAGGCCAGAGGCTCGCTGCGCGAGCAGGTTTTAGGTTTTAGGTATTAGGTGTTAGGCACCCAAAGCTGAGCCTATTTTGAATTGGTGAAATCCTTGTAATTAGTGTAATTAGTGGTAAGCTAAGCTGCGGCAAGCCGCTGGCGCCTTGCCCACTATCCTCCCTTGCACCACCCTTGTCTCACCCTTGTCGAGACAAAGGAGAGACAAGGGTGGTTAACAGGCAAGACCAAACAAAGCGCTTGACCAAATCACCACCATCCCCGATGTTGAAACTGATGGATTG
>JAAYJN010000109.1 GCA_012522935.1 Candidatus Cloacimonadota bacterium
CATCTTATCCCACAATCCTTTGCCGGGTATATCCACTACGCGTACTATCACAGAGTCATCAATGCTGACCGCAAATGACGGACGGTCTACCCCTTTCAGAGATGACTGTTTGATATATTCATTGTAGCTTTGGGGAGAAGCAGAGATGATATCCGCCTCGTTCAAGCGTGTGGCAGTAGCGATGGAAGGCGCACACAGGTCCAAAACTATCTTTTGATAGCTCTCTTCCTTATAGGTTTCCACCTTCTCTTTTGTAGCGTGATACATCAATGCCAATACACCCACAAAGATGATGCTGAGGATGATCATAAAGACGATGGGGTAGATCAACGTCTCACGAAAAGGGATGCGTTCGTTGTTCATGCCTTTGCCCCCTTTTTCTTGCCGCGTTTATCCAGGAAGTACTCGATCATGGGCATAAAGGAATTGGTGAGCAGCAGGGCAAACATAAAGCCTTCTGCAAAGAGGGAGTAACGCCTGATGAACACGGTAAGAAAACCTATCATAATGCCATAAATCCAGATTGCCAGCTTACCTTTGGGCTGGGAGACGGGATCAGTGGTCATAAATACCGTGCCAAACAGGGCACCGCCGCTGATGAGGAAATAGAGCGGGTTTTGGCTGGGATTGAAGATAAAGCCAAAGACCACCAAGGAAAGCACAGTGCTCACCATCGGCTGCCATTTGGCTGTCTTCGTAAAAATAAGGTACAGCGCAGCCAGCAGGATCAACAGTGACGAGGTCTCCCCAATGGAACCAGGGATAAAGCCCAGGAAGCTATCCAGAGCATTGAAGGTTTCCGGCAAGGCTTTGATTATCTTAAAATCACCCAGCACAGTGGCACCGGTCCTCATCCCTTCACTTACAGACCACCTCATAAATCCACCGGGGAAGTCTGAATACATAAAGGGTCTGATCCATTCCACCGTCATCTGCTGGGGAAAAGCCACATACACAAAGGTGCGTCCCACGATTGCGGGGTTGAAGGGATTGGTGCCAAAGCCGCCAAACATCATCTTGCCAAAAGAGATGGCCACTGCGGCTGCCACGGCACTCATCCAGAGGGGGATGGTGGGCGGCAGTGTCATAGCCACCAGGGTGCCTGTCACAAAGGCAGCCATGGTGATCTTGCCATTCTTTTTGGTGCGGATAAACAGATACTCCAATAACGCGGCAAAGATATTGGCGATCACAATTACCGCCAATACCCGCAATCCAAATAGATAGACGGATAGCACTATCATTGGGATCAACGCATAGAGCACGCGGTTCATCACCGCTTGTTTCATCACTCTTTCAAACATTGCATATCTCTCCTGGAGAATGTAATTCATATGATATATTAGTTGTCTTCATTATGGCTTCAAGGTTCAATTGAAGCTGGGGTTGATTGATGTAATATCCATTCCATGCCGCACAAAATGTTTGCAACTCCGGCAAAGTGGAAGGGTGCAGGGTGAGGATTAACTGGTTTTTATCTGCGCCTTGGCTGTGGATGGCGGTTCCTTCCATGGAATCGATGATAAAGCCGAAAAGTACTTGGCTGGAGGCAGGCAGGGGGATATTGAGTTGCATATATTATCCTAAGCTTTGTGGGCTGCCTTATGGATACTCGTATTCGTATTCATAGCTTAAAGAATCCGGCAAAGGCTCGGGACCCCTGCTCAGATATAGGCGCACAGTGGAGTTTTTCTCCACCTTGGCTCCTGATTGTGGCAAAGATCGCAATACTGCATTGGCGGGGTAATTGAGGCTGAATGTGGAATCCACAACCGCCGCCCTCAGCCCGCTCACCCGCAGCGTCATAAAGGCTTCCTCATAATCCAAGCCAGTCACAGAGGGCACCACCACCATTTTCGAGCCCCTGCTGATCACCAGATACACTGTGCTTTCCAGCTTTGCCAGGGTGCCCGGCTTGGGGTCTTGCTCCAATACATTTTCAATGCGCTGGGTATCAGACCACACGGAATCGCTCACAATGGCGTGCAAGCCCAAATCCTTTAGGGTTCTCTTGGCAGAGCTGATATTCTTATTCACCAGGTCTGGCACCTCCACATCCTTGGGTTTGGCAAAGATGATGGGCATTACCACCTGACTGGTGAGAAACGCCGTCACCAGGATGATTCCCAATCCAATTAGGATCCAATAACCTGCTTTCTTTAGTTTTTCTTGTTGCATTGCCATCAACGCCCCTATTTGATCTTTTGCATTTTGGCGGCAAAGGCGCCGTCTATATGGTGTTTGAAGGGTATGGTGCGCATCATCCCGTCTTTGATGCAATCAGCGGGGATGAGCTTTCCGGGTGCCACCAATTGGAAGTTTTTGTTACGCTCCAAAAAGCTCTTGATTTGCTCCTGATTTTCATCAGGGTTCATGGTGCAGGTGGAATACACAAGGTAGCCTTCCGGGCGCACAAATTTGGCTGCCGTATCCAAGGCTTTCTCCTGCAGCTTCAGCAAATCGGGGATATTCTGAAAAGAGTGCCAACGCAAATCTGCCTTCCTGCCAAAAACACCCCAGCCGGAGCAGGGGGCATCCACCAACACACGATTATATGCAGGAGCCACCGGACCATATTTGAAGACATCCGATGTGACCAGCTTGATATTAAAAAGTTGCAATCTGTCGGCAGCTCTTTTTAAGAGTTTAATCTTGGCAGGTGATTTGTCCACGGCTATCACCTCTCCTGTATTATCCATCTTTTCGGAGATGTAGGTGCATTTGCCTCCGGGTGCGGCAAAGAAATCCAGAATGCTCTCTTCTTTTTGCGGATCCAGCAAGTCAATCACCATGGCTGCAGAGCTATCCTGAACGCTGAAGTAGCCCTCAGAAAACGCCACGTCTTCCAACACCTGATCCGCCTTATCCGTGCTCAGCATGCACTTGCCATAGCCGGTGCTCGTCAGGCTTATCTCCCTCTTGGCAAAGTATTGTATCAGCTTTTCCATAGTGGTGGCAGTGCCATTGACCCTCAGGTGCAAAAGAGGGTTTTCATTGAAGTACAGCATCAGGTATTCCGCATCCTCTTCACCCCACAGCTCAAACCAGCGGGATACTATCTCCGGGGGATAGCTGTGTTCCGCAGCAGCCCTTTGGATGGGGTCTTCCGGCCAGGTGATCTGGGGATTACGTTGCCAGCTGCGCAGCACGGCATTGATAAAATCTCCCACAGCCGGGTTGAAAAGTTTCTTTGCCAGCTCCACCGTTTCATTGATGGCGGCATGCTGGGGGATGGAATCCAGATAGATGAGCTGGTAGAGCCCAATATAGAGCAGAACCTTGATTTTGAGATCGGTGGTTTCGTACTTTTTGGGATCCGTATGCAGGCTGATGATATAATCCAATTGCCCCTTCATCTTGATGGAGCCTTTTACCAGGTTATAAAACAATCCCAGGTTTTGTTTGGCAGCCACGATGCGCTTTGCCCGCTGCTGCAGGAGGGTATCAGAAAACTCCTGATCTTTAAAAACTTTATTGATTACCTGATAGGCTTCGTTGCGCAGCACGGTTTACTTTGACCTCTGATAGATGCGGCGGATGGTTTCTTTGATGAGGGCTTCGGGTGCCATTTGTTTGGCTTCCTCGGGCATCAGTGCAAGTTCCTTGTGAATCTCCTTGGCATTAAAGCCCAGGGTCACCAATGCGCTTTCCACTTCTTCCATCACGCTGCGTTCAATCACATGATCTGTGCTCTTAAAGTGTTCCGCCATGGGTGACAGTTTGCCACCTAATTCCAGTATCAGCCGTTGCGCGCTTTTTTTGCCTATGCCAGGGATGCGTGTAAGGATGCCTTCCTCCTGATGCTCTATGGCTCTCACAAAAGTGGGTACGGGCATGGTGGAGAGGATGGAAAGCCCCGTCTTGGGTCCAATGCCCGAGACAGAGGTGAGAATCTGAAAAAGCTGGCGTTCTGCCGGATCAAAGAATCCAAACATCCTGATATCATCCTGTGCATAATGGAGATGGGTGTGCAGCGTACAGCTTTGCCCCACGGCAGGCAGGTTTTCGAAGGTGCTCACGGGTATTTCCATGGCAAACGCCACTCCAGAGGTGGTTTCAATCACCACACTCACAGGGGTTTTGGCTGCGACCACGCCACTGATATAGGAGATCATACTGCCAGTTTTATCCTATTAAAATGACACATGGCAATGGCAAGGGCATCGTATGCATCATCGGGCTTGTCACTGCCTTTCAGCTTGAAGAGTTGTTCTATCATAAAGCGAACCTGCTTTTTGGAGGCTCCCCCATTGCCCACCACGGCTTTCTTGATCTCACGCGGGCTGTATTCATAGATGGGTATCCCCCTGCGTGCCAAAGCCAACAGGATCACTCCACGGGCTTGCCCCAGGGTGAATACGCTCTTTACATTTTTGTGATAAAACATACTTTCCACAACGGCAAGATCAGGCTTGTATTCATCCAACACGGCTTCAATGCCGGCAAACAGATGGGTCAAACGTTTGGGCAGATCAGGCTGGGGGCTTACGTCTATCACATCGCATCCGGCTGCCGTGATCACTTTACCCTGTGCCTGAATGAGCCCATAGCCACATACGCGGCTACCAGGATCTATGCCAATCAGGATCACTGATCACCTGTCTAAGGATTCAAGTATTTCGTCTGATATATCAAAATTGGCGTAAACCTTTTGCACGTCGTCCAAATCTTCCAGCATATCGATGAGTTTCAATAGCTTTTCTGCCACATCATCGGCATTCACAGTGTTTTTGGGAACCATGGTAAGCTCGGCATTCAAGGCGGTGAAGCCCTGTTCTTCAAAATTGCCAAGTACCACATGAAAATCGGATGCAGAGGTATAAACGTCATAGTATTCGCCATCCAGCTCGATATCTTCGGCTCCTGCCTCCAGGGCTTGCATCATAAATTCGTCTTCATCCAAGCCTTCAGAGGCAATGTTGAAATAGCCCTTTTGGTCAAAGTTCCAAGATACAGCTCCTGTCTCTGCCAAGTTGCCACCATATTTGGAAAAGATATGACGCAATTCCGAAACGGTGCGGTTTTTATTATCAGTCATCACGTCCACAACGATGCCCACACCGTTGTGTCCATAGCCTTCATAGCTGGTTTCTTCATAGGCTGCGCCTTCGATTTCGCCTGTTCCGCGTTTGATGGCACGCTCGATATTATCACGAGGCATATTTACTGATCTGGCGCTATTGATTGCTGTGCGCAAACGGGGGTTCATTTCGGGGTCTCCCCCACCGGATTTGGCTGCCAAAATGATCTCTTTGGCGAGTCTGGTATAGATCTTGCCGCGTTTGGCATCAGTTGCGGCTTTCTTGTGTTTGATAGAGCTCCATTTATTATGTCCAGCCATTGCATACCTCTTTATATACTTGTTTATTTAAAATTCATTTTGCATCTGAAGTCAGTAGAAGATAAGATGCCTTATGTGTCAAGCAAAAAAGGGAGGTCGGCTCAAATCAAGGTGCAGACCTCCCGGATATCGTCTATTTAAGCGTTATACTTAGTACAAGTTTATTCGTCTGAATCCTGCCACTCTGCCACCACTCTTTGAGTGATATCATCCGGCACTCTCTCGTAGTGAGAGAAGGATTGTGTAAAGCGGCCTCTGCCCTGGGTGAGGGATTTGAGGGCGGGATAATACAGATACATCTCTGCCACAGGCATCTGGGCATTCAGATATTGCTTTTTGCCACGCTGTTCCATGCCCATGATGCGTCCACGACGGGTGCTGATATCGCCCATCACGTCGCCCATATATTCGCTGGGAACGATGATCACGAGGTCATGGATGGGCTCCAATAGTACGGGACGACAGTTTTTGAAGCCTTCCTTCAGAGCCATGGAGCTGGCAATCTTAAACGCCATTTCCGAGCTATCCACATCGTGATTGCTGCCATAATACACTTCCACGCTGATATCCACCACCTGATAACCGGCGATGACACCCTTTTCCATGGTTTCTACCAGGCCTTTCTCGATGGCAGGGATAAAGTTTGTGGGGATCACACCACCCACGATGGAATTGACAAACTGGAATCCTTCTCCGCGCTCTGTGGGTTTGATGCGGAAAAACACTTCACCATACTGACCTCTGCCGCCGGATTGCTTTTTGTGGCGATACTGAGATTCGGCGCTGCCGGTGATGGTTTCTTTGTAAGGGATGCGCGGTTCTTTCATCATGGCATCCACTTTATAGCGGTTTTTCAGTTTCTTTAGTACCAATGCCATCTGCTGTTCACCCATGCCGGAGATCACGTTTTCGTGGGTTTCTGCCACCAGGTCGTAGCGGATGGAAGGGTCTTCGGCAATCACGCGCTGCAATGCCGCACCAATCTTATCTTCGTCTGATTGATTGGCAGCCCGGATCATTTGCCAGTATGTGGGCACGGGGATTTCGGGCATTACCAGCGCCATCTTGGAATTGAGGGCGGCGATGGTATTGAGGGCACGTGCATTTTTCAGCTTCACCATGGCACCGATATCACCGGCTTTGATCTCGGAGGTGTCATGACGGTTTTTGCCCAGCATATAATACATATTGCCGGCTTTATCTTTGGCATCCTTTTCGGGCAGGTAAAATTCCGTGCCACTCTTGAGACCGCCAGAATAGATTCTCACATAAGCATATTCACCCATGTTGGGATCGCTGTACAGCTTGAACACGTAGCCCAAAAGCTCGCCATTTTGCGTGGCGGTAAATTCTGCCTTTTCATCACCTTTCAAGATTTCCAGCACGGAAGCTTCGGCTGGGGAAGGAAGATAAGAGATGGCAGCATCCAAAAACGCCTTCACACCCACGCCGGTGTTGGCAGAGCAGGCAAATGCGGGGATCACTTCTCCATTGGCAATGGCTTTTTTCAGCCCACCCATCATTTCTTCAGGGCTCAACTCCATATTCTCCAAAAAGCTATTGAGCAGCTCTTCATCGGTTTCAGCCACGGCTTCCATCAGGTGCATCTTGGCTTCTTCCGCAGCGTCTTGCAATTCGGCGGGGATATCAGAAACACCGTCGGGGCGGATGGCCTTCATGGCGATCACATCTATCACACCCTCAAAGGCACCCTCTTTGCCGATGGGCAACAGCAGCGGGGTGGCTCTCAAACCAGAGTTTTCATATATTGAATCCAGGGTCTTCTGAAAGTCTGCATGTTCGTTATCCATCCGGTTTACGATCACAGCCTTGCCCACTTTCTTATTTTCCAGTTGCTCGATGGCAAGCTCCAGCCCCACCTCAAAACCGGCGGTGGCATTGGCTACCAAAACTACGTTTTCAACGGCTGGTATCGCCACAATGGCATCTGCCACAAAGTCTGGAGAACCGGGGGCATCCAGGATATTGATCTTGTGATCGTTATAGTTTACAAAACCCAAACTGAGGCTGAGGGAATTCTTTCTGGCAATCTCTTCGGCATCAAAATCCATCACGGTATTGCCTTCATCTATTTTGCCCAGCCTGTTGATGGCTTGCGCTTGGAAAAAGATCTGTTCAGCCAAGCTGGATTTTCCGGCTCCACTGGATCCCATAAACAGAAGATTGCGTATCTTCTTCATCTCATAATCTTTCATTTCGTCCTCTTGTTATTATATATAAAGCGTTGATATTATAGCATTAAAGCAAAGCTATGCGCTGAATTGAGCTCGAGGTTACCAGTTTTTTGGCGATGCTTGCCTTGTCAATGCTTTTCTGAATGTATTTTATGGATTATGTTCACGATATGCCACTCCTTGCCCATTAGCCTCCTTTGTCTCTCCCTTGTCTCAGCAAGGGAGAGACAAGGGAGAGACAAGGGTGGTTAACAGGCAAGCAGCCGCTGCTGGCTAAGTTAATAGCTGTTAGTTGTTAGGTTTTAGGGCTTCGCCCATGCCTTATATCCTCTGGTTTTAGCCGGGCGTTTCGCTGACTTTAGCAGGTCTTTTAAGCACCTGTATAAATATGCTTAACAACTTGGTGGTATGAGTCTTACGTAAGAGCACACTCGTCGGTTTTAACCAGTTTATGAAACGCCTACAAGCTATGGGGAGTGGTAATTATTTTAAGGAAAGCAAGGTGATCATTTTTAAAGACATTATAACTGAGATATATAATAAATACAGAAATATTGTCTTAATTATATAACGGTTAAAGCCTGGGATTACGAGAGTCGATGAGGTCATACTTCATCAAGCCCATCTACTGTAATTAGAGGATAAAAAAAGACTCCCCGCGTGGAGGAGTCTTGTTATTATTGTTAGGATTATTGTCTTAGAATTCTACTTTGAGGGTGGTGCCAAAGGCGTAGGCATTTTTGTTATTCAGATCCTTATCCACGATGCCATAGGCTCCAAAGGCTGCGATATTCAGAAGTTCAGGGATAATCTGATATTCCAAACCGCCATTAAGTTCCATACCGCCCTTGTTTATAAAACCAAAGGCGCCAAAGGGTGTCAGCTTTTCAGTCATCTGATATTTTCCGCTCAGAGTGGCACCAAGATAGGATTCTGCATCGGTACCAAAGGCCCACATGCCCAGATCATCGTTATGTTCTCCGGGACCAAAGATATACAGGCCGTTCTGGTAATAACGGGAAAAGTCTTTGGTTGCCATCCAGTATGTGAATATATCGTTCATAAATACAAGGTCTATGCCTGCAGTAAACTGATCCATCTTGGTCTTTGCATTCAAGGCAACACCAAAATTGCTCTTCAATTCACTTTTCACTTTGCTATATACACCACTTGATGGATAAGTATCCACCATTTGGGCAATAATCACACCATCAATGGTGATGGGCTCGAGATCGTAAACAAAGTAGGGCAGGAATGAGAAATTCTTGGCAATGGGTTTGTCATTGTAGCTATACCAAAACCTGTTCCAGGTGAGATAAGCATCCAAACCGGCTGTCATGCTGCCTTCATATTCCACATTCACCAAAAAGCCTTGCATGTCATCATAACGATCGGTAAAGAATCCTTCTTCGTACTTTCCATAACCAAAGGTTGCTTTGACATCCGGAGCCAAATCCGTCTTCAAAGTAATTCCGCTAAATGTATCATCCAATACCAAGCCACGATGATCAACCCAAGTTTGCTGACCCAATCTGACGTTGGATTTAATCTGTTCGATACGGTAATCGATCCAAGCTTCTTTTACTTGGAGCAGTACGTAGCTATCGCCAATGGCGCCGCCCGTTTCTCCCCAAACGACGTTGTCATAACCGGGGCCGACCATGTCAACACTGGCTCTCAAATTGAGCCCTCTTGTAATTTCGGATGTGATGCCAAGCTGCAGACGGTTGTCCACGTGTCCGCCCGGATCACCCCAATAGTCATTGTACATTGCGGCACGGGCTCTAAACTCGCCATCCCATTCAAATTCCACAGCCACGAGGCTGAGAGCGAACAGGGCCAAAGTAATAATTAATGTAGTCTTTTTCATTTTGTGTACTCCTTGTTTAAGGTATGTATTTGGTATTTATTTATAGTTTACTCCAAAAAGCTAAAAAAAGCAAGTCCAAGCTCATTTTGCATAGTTTCAATATCTTTTTGCAGGTTGGCAATAATGGGAACCCCTTCCTTTTTTACCTGCAACATTTTTTCGTGTTCCTTCTCTCCAGCCACCCAGATTCTATCAAAGCCGGGCTTCTTACAGGAGTTTTGTAAGCTGCGACAAATCTCACCAGCAGTGGCTTTGAAGCTATCGATATCTGTAAAACACTCGATATCTATCGCCATAAAGAAATGCCCCAGGCAGTAGGGCGCAGGCTTTCCGGAGGCGTCCTTGCCCAAGAGTCCGTTCAAAAAAGCTCCATTGGCAAGGGCGGCACACAGGATTTCCACCATTGTGGAAAGTCCGTAACCCTTGTGGGAGCCGCTCAGCTCGTCTGTGCCACCGATGGGTAATAAGGATGCGGTTTGTTTTACGAGGTCCACCAGCAGTTTGGGGGTATTAGTGTGGGGGTTGCCATCCAAATCAATTGCCCATCCGGCGGGGGTATCTTTTTCTTCGCGGGCATATTGTTCGATTTTACCACGTTGAGAGATGGAGGTGGCGGCATCATAGATAAAGGGAAAGCCCAAATCTGTGGGAGCGCCAAAGCAGATGGGGTTGGTTCCCAAGAGAGGCTCTACCCCATTGGTGGGGCACACAGAGGGGCGTGCATTGGTGAAATTGAAACCAATCATATTGGCATCAGCCGCCATTTGAGCATAGTAGCCACAGATACCATAATGGGTGGAATTCCTCACTGCCACAGCGCCCAAGCCATGTTGACGTGCTTTATCGATGGCAGTTTGCATTGCCTTTTGCGCTATCACATGCCCCATTCCATGATTGCCATCCCATACTGCCGTGGCAAATTTATCACGGATTACATCAATCTTGGTAAGCGGATTTTGAATGCCGGCACGGATGCGGTCATAATACATTTTGAGCCTGCCAATGCCGTGGGATTCAATCCCGCGCAGATCGCTGGCAATCAGTATCTCAGCACATATCCGGGCATCCTCCACAGGCACGCCCACACGGTGAAGCACCTCAATCATAAATTCTTGCAATTTCATATAATCGAGCTTGAGCATTTGAAACATCCTTCTTAATTTAATGGGTAGAACGGTATGAATAACCTAACTATTATAGACCCACTTTGCCATCCCAAGAATATTGTCAAGGGCAAAACAGCCGGATAAAAGAGAAAGGCAGGAGCGCGCTCCTGCCTTTTGATTGTGTTTTTTGTTATACGGGTTATTTCTTGACGGCTTCTTTAAGGTTTTTACCTGCTTTGAATACGGGAACTTTGCGTGCAGGAATCTTGAGGGGTTCGCGAGTTTTGGGGTTGATGCCTTTGCGGGCTTTGCGTTTTACAACGCTAAAAGATCCAAAACCAACGAGAGTAACTCTCTCACCTTTCTTAAGTGCCTGGGTGATGCCATCAAGAACGGATGCAAGAGCAAGGCCGGCTGTTTTCTGTGAAATACCAGCGTCTCCCGCAATCTTTTTGATCAATTCATCTCTGCTCATTTTACCTCCTAATTGTGTTTTAATGAGAGTATGAGATACTTCTTGCGTCATTAGAAATCACTCCTTCAAAATCTGTCAACTATAATAATCACGATTTAACGAGGGTTTGCGTGGTTTTCTATCCACACGAATGGCATTCGTATAAGTTAATATACAGGTATTTAGACAGTTACCGATTTTGAAATATTTCCACGTTATGCATAAAAATATTTCTTACAATGCCCTACTTTCTTTTTTATGTTGACAATTTCCACGGTCTAAATAGGTTTGATTTATCTAAATTACCCTGGAGGTTTACATGAAAATGCGCTCATATGCACTACTCATAGGCGCTGCGATATTAATCGTTATGATGACTGCTTGTAGCAAAACAAAAGTAGAGGATTCAATCGGTCTCACGCAATCCAAGCCTTTGCTGGAACAAGCCAAGGACAAAGCCAGAGACGCTTATGAAGAAGAAAGCCCGGATTTTGCCCTGATCCAGTTTAAAGAAGCCTTGGATCTGTTTGTGGAGGCTATGCCCACTGCCACAGAAAGTGATTCCATAGACGTTGTTATCAACGAGCTTCATTTCCAGATTGCTGATACCTATATGAATCTGGCAAATGAAGACCTTGAAATCGAGATGTATGATGAAGCCATCATGAATATGAGAAATGCTTTGGATTATTATGACAGATTGGATGCATCCATCATGGAAAGCGAATATAACGTGAATAAAGAAGACGCCATCAAATCCCTTCTCATCAGAATAGCGCGTGCTCAGACCTCTGCCACACACTATGAAGATGCGCTGATCACCTATGATGAAGTCTTGGAAAAAGATCCCGGCAACGAAGAGGCTCTTACCAATCAATATATCATCCTGAGCGAAAATATCCAAGACGAAGAACGTGCCTTTACTGTTTTGAAAGAGTATGCCGAGCTTTCCAATGATTATAAGGTGTATATGATTCTTGGCAACAGCTATAATGAGAAGAACAATTATGCCGAAGCCGTAAAGTATTATGAAAAAGCATTGGAATTGGAAGAAAGCCCCGAAGTGTTAAACCGCCTTTCCTCTTTTTATCGTGATAACAAAAAATGGGCTGATTCCAACCGTATCCTTACCAAACTGATTGAAACCAAGCCCGATGATGCTACTCTGGCATCCATCTATCGCCTGATGGGCTCAAACTATGAAGAGCTCAAAAACAATGCCAAGAAGATTGAATTCTGGGAAAAATCATTGGGACTGGAGCGTAATACCCAGCTTGCCCTTGCCGTTGCCAGTCACTATCACACGGCAAAGAATTATGCCAAAGCAATTACATTTGCCACACAAACTCTTCAATTGGACCCCAATAATGTGGACGCCTATCTGATTAGAGGCGATAGCTACTATCGTACCAAAAAATACACTGAAGCAAAGGCAGACCTGCAACGAATAGAAAACGATCCCAGACGCGGCGCTACCGCCAAGCAACTGCTCAAAGCCATTAAATAACATAAAACATACAGATAAAAAAAAGACCCTGGGGTTATCTTCCGGGGTCTTTTTTGCTGATAATGATAAAGGGCTGGATCAAATTATAATTTGGATTTGACAAAAATGCGCCCTCTATAAAGCCTTGACACAACCAACGATACTTTGGATCAGCAAGGGAGAATATGGATGAAAAACATCAAGACAGACGGCACCATCAAAGCCATCTATGGTGCCCGCTCG
>JAAYJN010000110.1 GCA_012522935.1 Candidatus Cloacimonadota bacterium
ATCCTGACCACAGATGCAGATTGCATTGTGCCCTTGACGTGGGTGAGCTCCATGGTGGAAGCCTTTACCGATGATATCTCCATGGTGGCAGGGTATTCGCGCACATTGCTCAAGGACTGGGACCAAGCTTCGCTATTGCACAAGTATGAACACTTTGATTTTGCCGCCACCTACCTGGTTTTGGGCGGAGGATATACCTTGGGCAAAAGCTGGGCTTGCATCGGGCAAAACCTGGCATACACACGCAGAGCCTGGGAGGATGTGGGTGGTTTTGACCAGATTCGCCACCTGATTTCCGGAGACGACGTGAACCTGATGCAGCTCTTGCGCAGATCAGGCAAGCGCATTATCTTCAATTTCGATCCCCGCTCATTTGTGCATACCTATCCAGTGGAATCCTGGCAACAGCTATCCAATCAACGTGCGCGCTGGGCTTCCAATATGAAGTATCAGCTGAAGTTCAATCCGGAGTTCTTTTTCATCCTGCTCTCCATGGCTTTTATGTATTGGGGAGCACCGCTGTTGGCTTTCTTCAATTGGAAGCTGGCGTTGGGGGCATTTGTGTTGCGGATTGCAATCGAGCTCACATTCCTGAGCTATGCCAGATCCCGCTTTGGCGTCACGGCACGGATGATGAGATTTTATCCCCTGTGGATAGTGATTCAAACATTCTTTTTGGTCTTTACCATGGTATTGGGGCAGTTCAACCTCTTTATCTGGCATGGTAAAAGACCACCCAAAGGAGCAAGGAAATGATTATATTCGACGACAACCCTTCTGCCTTTTACCCGCTATCGCTCACCCGCAGTATCGGGGATTTGCGCTGTGGAATCCTCAAATTGCGTCAACGCCTGCAAAGCCTATTATCTGATGATAAAGACGAGCCAGAACACCTCTGGCTGGAAGGCAGGCTGGCAGACATATATTCTGAACGCCATCCCCAGTGGCTCATCAATCAGGATGCACAGGTGGGTGAATTGTTGGTCAATTCCCGGCTGATACCATCGCCTGAGAATATCAAACAGGTGAAACAGCTAAAGCCCGGGCAAAGCCTCATCTCTGAAGCCGCCTTGGTAGCCCTTCGCCTCAATACAGCCCTGCCTTTTACCCCACAATCACTGAAAGAGATGCAAAGGGCATCCGAGGAAATCCCAGGCGAAAGCCAGATGCTTTTCCGCCATATTCCAGATTTGATAAATGCTGTGGAAGGGCTGATACGTCAGGATTTTGAGATGTATTTTTATGATCAGGATAGCAGCTTTGAGACGGAGCCTGGCGTTACTGTGCTGAACCCCTATTCAGTGTGGTTAGGGGATGGAGTGCAGCTAAAACCCGGAGTGGTGCTGGACGCCTCCGAGGGCCCCATCGTCATCGATGAAGATGTATTGGTGATGCCCAATGCGGTGATCATTGGTCCTGCTTATATAGGCAAAAACAGTATCATCAAAATAGCCGCCAAGATATATCCCGGCACCTCCATCGGCCCTGTGTGCAAGATTGGCGGAGAGGTGGAGAATTGCATCTTTCAGGCTTATTCAAACAAACAGCATGACGGCTTTTTGGGGCATAGCTTTGTGGGAGAGTGGGTCAATATCGGTGCTGACACCAATAATAGCGACCTCAAAAACACCTACGATGAGGTATCCTTTTACAGCTATCCTGCCGGACGGAAGATAGATAGCGGCACCATGTTTATGGGATGTGTGATTGGTGACCATACCAAGCTGGGCATCAATTGCAGCATCAATACCGGCACCGTGATAGGCGTGGCGGCAAACCTGTGGGGCAATCCCCTGATCGATGGCTTTATCCCTGATTTTAGCTGGGGTATGGCAAACGACCTGCGTCCCTACCGCACCCCTGCTTTCATGCACACTGCCCAGCATGTGAAACAACGCCGCAAACTAAATCTGTCCGCAGCAGAAAAAGAGCTTTACAGCCGCATTGCAAAGCTCGATTATGGAGATTAAATGCATAGTTTTATAGAAGTAGAATTTAGAACCGGAAGATTGGGCTATTACAAAAACCCGGAAGGGTTGCCCATCCAACCGGAAGACCTCATCATCGTGGAAGTGGAGCGGGGAGATGATATCGCCCAGGTTACCCATCTCAGCGTGAATGATCCCGAGATGCCGCCTTCCCAGCAAGGCAACCGGCAGTTTGTCATCAAACGCCTCGCCACCGAAGAGGATATCGCCAAGATGCTCAATCTCTCCCACGAAGAAGAACGCGCCACCGAGGTGTTTCTGAATATCGTACAGCGCTATCCTTTCACGATGAAGCTCATCGAAACAGTGTTCCAATTTGACGGCAACAAGCTCACCTTCTTCTTCTCGGCAGAAGGACGCATCGATTTCAGAGTGTTTGTGCGTGAATTGGCGAATGTATTCAAGACGCGCATCGAACTGCATCAAACCACCGGCCGTGACGAGGCCAGACGCCTGGGAGGCTTTGGATTGTGTGGCAATCAATATTGCTGTGCCAGCTTTCTGAAACGCTTTAGCCAGGTAACCATCAAAATGGCAAAAGATCAAAACCTTGCCAGCAACCTCTCCAAGATATCCGGACCCTGTGGACGCCTCCTGTGTTGCCTCAGCTTTGAAGAAGGGTTCTATGTGGAGGAAGCCAAAGGATTCCCCGCCCTGGGCACCTGCGTGATGCTGAAAGACAAAAAGATGTACGTGGTCAAAAATGACATCCTCAACGATAAAGTGCACCTCAGCGACGATGAACAGCTGCCCACCGAGCTGAATCTGGCAGAGTTTTCCAAGCTGAAAGTGGTGGAAAGCCCAGACCAGGCGCCATGCTGAACTCTCTTTACGGGATCAATCCCACAGAATTAGCCGCCCTCATTGCCAAGGATTTCCCTGCCTACCGGGGCAAGCAGCTCTTGGAATGGATATACAAAAAGCTGGTGTTTGATCCATCTTTGATGACCAATCTGCCCCCAGATTTTAAGGCTTGGCTGATGGACACCTTTAGCCTTGTGCTGCCCACCGTGCTGCAAAAACTGGAATCAACGGATGGCACCTTCAAGCTGCTCTTGCAATTGGAAGATGGACAAAAGGTGGAATGCGTGTTGATCCCCGAAGGCAAGAAGCGCACCCTGTGTGTGTCTTCCCAAACGGGATGCTCTTGGCGCTGTGCATTTTGCGCCACGGGAACCATGGGCAAAGGCAGAAACCTCCTGCCCCATGAAATCGTGCAGCAAATCCTCATCACCAGCCAGCTCATCAAACCCCAAATTCTTTCCAATATCGTCTTTATGGGCATGGGCGAACCTTTGGACAACCTGGATAACGTATTGGCTGCTCTCAAGGTATTGCAGGATGAAAAAGGCATGGCATTCAGCCCCCGGCGCACCACCATCTCCACCTGTGGCATCGTGCCCGGCATCGTGCATTTGGCGGATTCCGGCATCAAAGCCAAGCTGGCTGTATCGCTCAATTCTGCCATAGATAAAGTGCGTGATCAATTGATGCCCGTCAATAGGATATATCCCCTGCCCCACCTCAAGCAAGCCCTAGTCTATTACAAAAAGAAGAGCCCCTATCGCATCACTTTCGAATATATCCTCATCCCAGACCACAACATGGATGATGCCTCTCTGAAGGCATTGCGCAGGTTTTGTGGAGACATCGCCTCCAAGATCAATTTTATCCCGCTCAATCCCACTGCCAATTCCGGCATGAGGGCACCCACCAAGGCGGAAATAGATAGCTTTATGGCTCGCGCAGCATCCCTGCCCCAAGCCATCACCCTTCGCAAAAGTAAAGGACAGGATATCCAAGGCGCCTGCGGACAATTGGCGCTAAATACCAAACCCATTATTCAAGGAGCAAAACAATGAATAAGATTGAATCTATCGCCAGACAGCTTGTCACTTATTTTGAAGACTGCCGCTGTGGAGCAGAGCATAAGATATGCCTGCAATGCACAGTGTGCCGGGCGGAATTGCCGGATCAATTGTGGGACCCCGATCAGGGCATCGCCCCCGTGGTGGATGCCACCCTGCTCAAGGCTGATGCCAGCTTGGATGATGTGAATGCCCTTTGCAAAACGGCAAACAACAATCAATGTGCCTCCGTGTGTGTAAACTCCTGGTTTAGCCATGTGGTACGCCTCAGATTGGCAAATGCCGTCCACAATTGCACGGTGATCAACTTTCCCTTGGGTGCATCCTGCCTGGAAGCCGTGTTGAATGAAGCGCATGCGGTGATCGGCCACGGAGTGGAAGAGATCGATTTGGTGCAAAACCTGAGCGCCTTACGCAGTGGACATCCCAAGCTCTCCTACGAAATGATGCGCAAAGTGGCAGATATCTGCTGGCAGGAAGAGGTATCCCTAAAAGTGATCTTGGAAACCTGCTATCTTACAGAAGACGAGATTATCATCTCCTGCCTCTATGCCAAAAAAGCAGGGGCAGACTTTGTGAAAACCTCCACTGGATTCGGAACTGCCGGAGCCACCATCGAACACGTGAAACTGATGCGCAGATGTGTGGGCCCCAAAATAGGCGTGAAAGCCAGCGGTGGCATCAGAGACCGCGAAACAGCGCTTGCCATGCTGAATGCAGGGGCAAACCGCATTGGAGCCAGCAACGTTTTAAACCTGTTATAAGGAAAGCCACACCGTGAAAGTAAGCATCGCCGGATACAATATCGATAGCTCTCAAATTGCCCTTCTTGATCCTCAAAAGGCAACGCCTGAATCCATCTCCGCCGCCTATGCGCGCATCAGCCGCAGCGAAAAAGACATCGCCTCACTGCGGCAGGAAGCCCTGCAGGAGATCATCCGCTCCCGCAAATCGAACCAAAATATCATCTTTGAGATGGGGCATTCCTCCATTGCCGAGCACGCCGTATTCAATATCGACCTTGTGGGCATCTCGCGCTTGCTCACCGAAACCGTGCAGCGCAGCCGCTTGGCATCCTTTACAGAGAAATCCCAGCGTTACGTCACTTTCCACAGTAGCTTTGTGATTCCAGAGGAGTTGGCGCAATATCCAGATCTGCGCACGGAATACATCCAAATCTGTGAAAGTCTCTTTGCGGAATATGCCCTCAGCATCGATGCCCTGGCAAAGCATCTGGCAGAGCTGAACCCTGGGCTTAGCAAACGTGATTTGCAAACCAAAGCCAAGGAAGACGCCCGCTATATCCTGCCTCTTGCCACCAAGACGCAAATGGGCATCACCATCAACGCCCGCAGCCTGGAGCTGCTGTTGCGCCGGCTTAGCACCAGCCCCTGCCTGGAGGCAAAAGAGCTGTGGACAGAGCTGGAAGACCAGATCAGCGCCATTGCCCCCTCGCTGATTCGCTATACCAAAGGCGATGCGGCAGCATTCCAGATGCCTGAAGACTCCGTACCAAACACATCCCCATCCTGGGCGGATGAGTTGCCCCATGCCCAGCTGCTGGATGCCAGCGCCAATGGGGATGAGGAGATACTTGCCACCCTCTGGTTTGAACAATTTGGCGGCGAACCCACAGCCTTGCAGGAGAAGCTTGCCCGGCTGGATGATACAGCCAAAAAACAGCTTTGGAACCAGCTTTTTGCAGACCTGCAACCGTGGCAAAAGATGCCTCGCGCTTTTGAAGTGATGCAACTAAAATATCTCTTACAGCTCTCCGAGTGCAGCTGGAGCCAGTTGAAGCGCCATCGCAGCGCCACCTTGATCAGGGGTGCATATTCATTTGACTGCCCGCTCGTGATTCCCAAGCCCATTGCCAGTTGCAATAGAGAACATATCTGGCAAGACCTCTTGGAACAAGTGCGCAGATTCAGAGCCAAGCTGGATCAGCCCCTGCAGGCATATCTACGCCTTAATGCCGAGAGCGTACAGGTGCTTGCCACGCTCAATCTCCGAGAGCTTTACCACTTTAGCCGCCTGCGCAGCGATGAACACGCCCAATGGGAAATCCGTCTGCTCTCAGATCAGATGGTCGCTCTGGCAAAGCCTCATGCCCCCTTGGCAACCGCTCTTTTGGGCGGTAAGAGCGATTTTGAAAACTTGAATCCTGACATCTGACGCCTACTTCTTCCCGGTTAACCACCCTTGTCTCTCCCTTGTTGAGACAAGGGAGAGACAAGGGTGAGACAAGGGTGGCTAATGAGGAAGCACGCTGCGCGTGCTTAGGGAACAGGGGGCAGTGGACAGGGGCTTCGCTAAATCCAAGTCTATTTTTGAGTTGGAATTTCCTTATTATTAATCGCGAGCAACGCGAGCACCCTAAAGAGTCTCGCAGAGACGATATTTCAGGTCAACTCATCCTATAACAATACGTTACGAGTCTCGGCAGAGACGGCATTTCAGGTCAACTCATCCTATAACAATACGTTATGAGTCTGGCAGAGACGGCATTTCAGGTCAACTCATCCTATAACAATACGTTACGAGTCTCGGCAGAGACGGCATTTCAGGTCTGACCACAGCTAACCACGTAAAGCACACCACACGAAACCTGAAACCTTTCTCTATATGGATTTAATTGCCAAGTGCCACGCCACCGCTGCCATACCAGCCAGAGAGAGAGGTGAGCCTCACCCCCATATCCTGGATTTGGGTGATGAACTTTTGCAAGGCAACCAGCTTGGCATTGTTATGACAATGAGTGATGATGATCACAGGCTCCACTCTGCCGCGGAATCTGCCCAGATCTGAGATACGGGCTGCGATGGTGGCATCACTATTATCTGGAACGTCCAAAAATAGATCGCGCTTGATAGGCCTCATTCCCACGGATTGCGCCAATCTATAGCCCGCCGTGTTGCCAATGGTAACGCTATCCACAAACAAGAGTCCCTTGGTACGCAAGTGTTCCAACACCGTTTGCATCAATTCTTTATTCTGTGTGGCAGTGCTGCCCATATGATTGTTCAAGCCAATCGCCATGGGCATCTGTGCATAAAAGGAATCCAGCATATCGCGCACGGTTTCACCATCCTGCCCTGGTTTCAGATATCTTTTCCCGGGTGAGGTCTTGGAGATCGTAGCCTCCATGGGACAGTGGATCAGCACGTCTCTGCCGCTATTTTGGGCAGCCTGCGCCGCCGCCTGGGTATGGGGCAGATCGGGCAAAATGGCAAATGCCACCTCTTTGGGCAGGTTTGCAAAGTTTTGCAATAAAGCTCCGGTGGCAGTGCCAAAGTCATCCACTATGATGATTACGGGCGGTATGTTTTCGGAATCCGTCCAAGAGTATTTATAGTTTTTCAGGCTGCTATCCGCCACAGCGCTGGTACGTGATTTGGCATCACTTGGCTGTTTTGGGGATGCTGCCCCTTGCTCGCTTTCCAGCAGGCTGTCGCTTTGGTCGGAATGGTTCTCCTGCACAGAATCTTTAGAGTTTTTCAGGGTTGCCTCGCCAATATCTTGCTTCAAACCCTTTTGATTCTTGCAAGATACAGCCACAAAAGCAATTATCAAAAGTAGTATGCTTATCCAGAGTATTCTGGTCATGGGGTTCTTTTCCACGTGATGGTATCTCCATTTTTAATGTCATATTTCTTGCAAATACCTGCATTCACTTCCAAAGTATATAGGTTATATCCTTCCACTTCAATTAGTTCCTCGCTAAATGGAATGGTATCCTCAGCAATCTGAAAGATTTTGTTTTCATAATCTATAAACAGCATATCCAACGGGATATAGGTATCCTTCATCCAAAAGCCATAATTCTGTTTGCCATCAAAGATAAACAGCATCCCCTGGTTTTCCTGCATGCTTTCCCGAAATTGCAGCCCTCTGTGCACGTCATCCTTCTTGCTCACAATCTCGATATCAAAAGATGCCTTCACCTCGCCATCTTCGCCCAATATGCTCAGCTCGCCATCTTTGCGAAATTCATAGCTGATGGTACTGGATTCCTGCTTATCTTGTGGCTGTTTGCTGCATTTGGACCCCAGCATCATCGCAGATGCCAATAGGATCAGGATCAAAATGCCGATTCTGTGTCTTTTCATTGAATGAGGATCATCCTCCTTGTTTGAGTGTTAAGTCCGTTTATCAGACGATACAAATATATGCCACTACCCACATTTTGTCCAGCATTATCTTTTCCATCCCATCCCACCTGGTGTGCCCCCGCCTCCAAACGCTCTTCAAAAAGCGTCTTCACAAGCTGCCCCTTGAGGTTGTATATCCTCATGCTGCTGGGCTTTAGACTATCTGCTATCCAAAACCTGATCTGGGTATGAGGGTTGAAAGGATTGGGATAGTTTTGCAGCAAGGCAAAAGGTGCCGCCACCTGATTATCATCAGGATTAGCAGTACCGGGATGCCAGTTTATCTGATGATGTACTCCATTCAAGGTATATTCACACACCACCTCCGCCAGCGAATCAGTCAAGGTTTGCTGCACGCCTTGCAGGCTCTCCTCCAGCTTCACCCAGGCAAATGCCTTGCCTTCCCCATTTAGCGCCACATAACCGCCCACATCCCCAGGATCAAGCTCGATATCCCACACGCTGTCTTCATCGGGGCTAATCAACTGTATATCCAATGCACACAGCGAGTTTGCCGGCTGGAAGGTCATCGTGTGTCCAGTTCCCTCAAAGCTATGCTCTGCCATCACCTCAGTGAAGGGATATTCCTCCCCGCCCTGAGCGGCAAATCGATACGTGGGATCGTAGATATACTGCGCCACCAGGAAGGCATCCACAGAGTTTAACTCCCCGCTGCCATCCACATCACAGGCGGCTATCAGATCAGGCTGCCAGGGACGCGGAATATCATCAGGATCCAAGCCCACACTATAATCCAAGATGGCTTGCAGGTCTTTCACGCTTATTATCCTATCCCCAGTGGCATCTCCCAAAAACCTCGCGGCTGTGGAATAGCCCGTCACTATCAAATCATCTATATAAATGCCATCCCGGGTGGTGTATATATCCGTTTGAATCCTAAAGCGCAAGTGCAGATCGCCCCCATCATAATCTGCTATCGGGATGATGCGATATGCCCAGCCCACTTGCGTGCCGGTGAAGACCGCCAATTGCTGCCAATTCTCCCCATCGCGGGAGGCTTCCAGATAGGCAAAGTCATAATTAGTCTCCAAGATATGTTTTTCCAGCAAGGTCAATTTGGCATTCTCTATCTGCGAGAGATCGATGGGGTTGGTAAGGCGGCAGGATTTGTTGATATTATTGGCATAATTGCCACTGGGAGAATCTGTGAGCCTGTTATCGCCCTCATAATGGATTATCCCCCAGGGCTGGTCTGCCGTCCAATTATCCATATTATCAAAGGCATCCTCAAACAAAACATCGGGTTCCTCATAGATAAATACCATCCGGTTGTCCTCTGCCGTCAGCAAAAACTGCTTTTCATAAAATACAAAATCTTCGCGGATAAACTTGGCATTATAATACCCCTCCCGGATGTTTTCAAAGCTGAAGGAGCCGTTGGCATCCGCATCCGCTGTGAGGGGAGGATTGGTATTTATCTCAATGCTAAAATCATCTATCCCGCCTCCATCCACAGTGCGGATTTGCCCCCAAAAGTCCGTTTGCCCCGCCTCCATCAATACAAAATCAAGATCCACCCTGCCACTGGCAGGAACGGTAACCTGCCGGCTGTGGGCTATATATCCATCCGCCTCTGCCCTGATGGTATACGATCCCGGCAAGAGCAGGCGATGGTAGTCTCCCCACACACTGCCGGCATTCATCACCTTGTCATTGCCCACCACATGGATGGTGGCATCACCCAGAGGCATTCCGCCCTCGGATGTCACCGTGCCATGCACCCCATTTTGCACAAATTCCAAGAGGCACAGCATGGATTCTTTGTTGAGATCCCAATACATGGGCAATTCACTGGCTGGAGGCCATTTGTTGGCGCCAATCTCCGCCGTCAGATCAATGCAATCCGTATATCCATAAGACCAATCCTGCAAAGAACCGGTGATCACATACCATTGCGCCCCATTCACCACCCCTTCTGGAAATTGCGGGCTATTATACACCATGCTGTTTTCGCGGGAATAGGTGAGCGCCGCCTCCCGGATGAGATCGTTATCCGGGGTCAGCGTAAAGGTGTAATCCCATGGGTAATTGATCACAGCCGATCCCCCATGCAGGTTTGTGGAAAGCTGGAAGTTGTGTGCCTGGCTAAAATCCATCACTGCGACGTTTTCCGGCGCCCAGGAATTGCCATCCGGATGCTGGTCTCCAGAAGGCATCGGATAGTTTCTGTTCAAATCGATATTCTGTGCATTAAAGCGACGTCCCGCCACAAATCCATCGGGATTCAGCATCGGACAAATCCAGATTTCAGTATTATCCACAATCTCTGTGATGCGCGCATCGCTGCCATACTCCGAGGTGAGGAGCTGTATCAAACGGATCAAAAGATCATAGCCTACCGGCTCATCGCCATGGATGGAAGAGATAAAGCGAAATCCCGGCTCCGGCTCGTCTTGTGCCACGTTATCCGAGATTTTCATGAAGTAAATGGGACGCCCCTGCACGGATGAGCCAATCATTTCCAAGTGGCACAGTTCCGGATACTGGATGGCAGTTTGCTGCATAAAATCAACATATTCATCAAAGCTGTAATAATCATCCATCTCCCCTCCCCTGATGGGCGGGCGGGAATTCAGGATGCGTGCCAATTCAGGAGCCGGATTGGGCAGCCGTGTGGCATCCATCCCCGCTGTTAAAATGCTTTGATACTCCGCCTCATCACGCACATAAGCCATAATCACACCCGTATTGCGGTTCACGCTGTCTATGCTGATATTCAGTGTATTGAGGGTCTTCACATCCCTGTCCGCATCCCCTGTCTGAATATGCACGGGAAATGCAAATATCAGCCCTGCCATAAGTAGAAGAATGATTGTATGTGCTAATCTCATTTCTCAGTCCTTTATGCTCCATCTGATCCGATAAAGCCTCTTGATACCCCCGTAGATATGCAATATATGTGCCTTGTGTACAAAATAAAAATGCCAGGCAAACAACTGCACATGGAATACTTCGCTTAATGCTGCTTCATTCCTGACCTGACATGGTTCACGGGCATCCATTGCGTTGCGCCTGGCAATGTCAAGATTGAGGCAGCCCCTGATTTGTCAATACAAAAATCCCTCTCCCCCCTTCCTTCGCTACCTATATCCTTTCATTTTGTGCTAATTAGCCTTGACGAGAAAAGCCCCTTGGGAAATAATGACATTATATTGAAATAAACTAAGGTAAAGACAATGGAAAAACCAGAAACACCCATCACTGAAGATAAAGAACGGACTCCCGTCTCCAATTTTATCCGCAATATCATAGATGCGGATTTGGAGAGCGGCAAACACAATTTTATCATCACCCGCTTTCCCCCGGAACCCAACGGATTTTTGCATATCGGTCATGCCAAATCCATCTGCCTCAATTTTGGCTTGGCAAGGGATTATGACGGCATCTGCCACCTGCGTTTTGATGATACCAACCCCGCCAAGGAAGAGCTCTTGTATGTGCAATCCATCATGGAAGACGTAAAATGGCTGGGCTTCGATTGGGGAGACAAGCTCTTTTACGCCTCAGATTACTTTGAAAAGCTCTATGAATATGCCGAAATCCTGATCCAAGACGGCAAGGCTTATGTGTGCGATTTGTGTGTGGAAGAAATAGCCGAATATCGCGGCACCCTCACCGAGCCCGGCAAAAACAGCCCCTACCGTGAGCGCAGTGTGACTGAAAACCTCAGCCTTTTCAGAGGCATGAGAGACGGACTTTACCCTGAAGGTTCACGCTCCCTGAGGGCAAAGATAGACATGGCATCCCCCAATTTGAATATGCGCGATCCCGTGATCTATCGTATCAAGATGACGGAGCATCACCGCACCGGCGATAAATGGATGATCTACCCCATGTACGATTACACCCATCCCCTCTCAGACGCCCTGGAGATGATCACCCACTCCGTCTGCACCCTGGAGTTTGAAGACCACCGTCCTCTTTATGACTGGTTTTTAGACAACCTCCCCGTGCCCAGCAACCCTCGACAAATCGAATTTGCCCGCCTCAACCTCAGCTACACAATGATGAGCAAACGCCTGCTCTTGGAGCTGGTGGAAAGCGGCGTGGTGGATAATTGGGATGATCCCCGCATGCCCACCCTGGCTGGAATGCGCCGCAGAGGCATACCCCCTGCCGCCATCAGGGATTTTGCAGATCGCATCGGCGTGGCAAAGGCAAATTCCGTGGTGGATTATGAGCTGCTCCAATTCTGCGTGCGTGAAGAGCTGAATAAGACCGCCCAGCGCGTGATGGCAGTCTTGGACCCCATCCCCCTCACCATCGAAAACTACCCCGCAGACCAAGTGGAAGAGCTGGATGCGGATAACAACCCCGAAGACCCCTCTGCTGGCAAACGCAAAGTACCCTTTGGCAGAGAGCTATTGGTGGAGCGTGAGGATATCTCCCTGGATCCGCCCAAAGGCTGGTTCAGGCTGGCGCCCGGCAAAGAGGTGCGCCTCAAACACGCCTATTATATCACCCTCACCCGCGTGGAGCAGGATGCTGATGGCAATATCACCCGCCTGTTTGCCACCTACGATCCCGATTCCAGAGGAGGATGGAGCCAGGATGGCCGCAAGGTAAAAGGCACCATCCACTGGGTTTCCGCCCCCCACGCCATCCCCATCACCGCCCGGCTTTACGACCACCTTTTCACCCTGGCTGATTTTTCCAAGATGGAAGAAGGCAAAACCTTTCACGATTATATCAACCCGGATTCCCTGACCGTTCCCCCCACTGCCATGGCAGAGCCATCCCTTGCCCAAGCTCAAAAAGGCGATAGCTTCCAATTCCTGCGGCTGGGATATTTTACCGCAGATTACGATCATCTGCCCGATAAACCTGTCTTTAACCGCGTCACCGGCCTCCGGGATACCTGGAGCAGAAAAGCCGGAAGAAAAGGCTAACTTCCACAAACCCCTGTGCCACAGCAGGCGCTGGGAATGGGTACTTAATGTTTTTATATAAATAGGAATAAAACTTGCACCCCATTATAGTCAACATAACAAACAAATAAAAGGAAGATACGCACATGAAAAATGCAGTATTGTCAATTTTGTTGCTCAGCTTTATAGTGATGCTGAGCGCTGTTCCCCGCAACCTCGTTGTTGTGGAGGTTGCCACCGGCACATGGTGCGGCTACTGTCCGGGTGCCGCCATGGGTTGCCACGATCTCATTGAAAACGGGCATGCCGTTGCCATCATCAAAAACCATGGCAGCGATAACTATGCCAACACCTATTCCAATGCCCGCAACAGCTATTATGGCGTAAGTGGATTCCCCTCCGCCTATTTTGACGGGCTCAACGTAACCGCTGGCGGAAGCGGAACCAGCTCCATGTACAGCAATTATCTGCCCAAGGTAAACGCCCGCCTTGCCATCCCCAGCAAATACACCATCGCCGCCATTGGCAATGGTGCTGGCACCCTTTATACCGTTGGGGTCACCATTGCCAAGCCCGAAGCCGATGCCAATACAAACGTGAAGCTGCACGCCGTGCTCACGGAATCCAATATCCCCCAAAACTGGTTCAACCAAACCACCGTGGATAACGTCAACCGTCTCATGGTGCCCGATCAAAATGGTACCAATATCAACCTTGACACTGGCGAACAGACCACCGTCACCCTGCAGTTTAACTTGAACCCCGCCTGGGAAATCGGCAATTGTGAAATGGTGTTTTTCCTGCAAAATCATAGTTCCAAGGAGATTCTGCAAGGTGTGAAGTATTCTTTGGCAGAGCTGGTGGGTGCATTCCCCCTCTCTCATGAAACCCTGGAATTTCCCAATCAATACATCGGCGGCAGTGCCACCATCCCCGTCACCATTGCAAACTTTAGCGATACTGTTGCCAGCGGCACCATTGCCATTGACAATCCCGCTTTCACCTCCACAATTTCCAACTTTTCCATCCCCGCATATCAAACTATCAATATGCAGGTTAGCTTCACCCCCACCACCACCGATTATTATACCGGCACCATGACCATCACCAGCAATCTCTACAATCATCCCAATATCGAGGTTCCCCTCTCCGGCATCGGATTTACCAATGCTCCTCCTGTTGCCACAGATGTAATGGCAACCGGAACCCCCATCATCTATCAGGAAATGGTGGGCAGCTACACTTTCTCAGACCCCGATGGCGATGGCGAAGGAGCCACCATCCTGCAATGGTATAGAATTGTAAACGATATCCCCGAGGCCATCGATGGTGCCGATGAAGCCACCTACCAGCCTCTGGAAACAGATATTGGTTATCCCCTGGCATTTGAAGTGACACCTGTTGATCAACACGGAATGCCCGGCGACCCTGTGATGAGCGCCCATAGCCCCGCGATCACCAATATCCCGGCTCCCAGAAACCTGAGCGCCACCGTGACCCCACCCAGTGATGTAACCCTCACCTGGGAACCACCGGAAAACGTGGATATTCGTGCCTTTGTGGGATACCGTCTCTTCCGTAACGGACTCAATATCTCCACCATCACCAATCCCACCATCCTCACTTTCACCGATACCTACGTGCCGGATGGAGTCCATGAATACTGGGTTTGCACCCTCTTCAACAATCCCATGCTGGTTTCCGATCCCTCCAATATCGTCACGGTGCGCATTGGCGTGGCAAATGATGACGTGGTGGCAGCCCCTGCCTCCGTCTCCGTTTACCCCAATCCCTTTGGCAACAATGCCAATTTTGAAGTTCAAGCCAAAGCCGCCACTCCCGTCAAGCTCAGCATCTACAACCTGAAAGGTCAGCTGGTAAAGAGCTGGAACACCCACAGCGATGCACAAGGCATCTCCAATATCCAGTGGAACGGCACAGACAATGCAAACAACCCCGTCCACAGCGGAATTTACTATTACAAGCTTGAAGCTGCTTGCATCAACAAAACTGGCAGAATCGTGAAAATACACTAAAATCTTAACACACAAAAAAGCCCCGGGGATTTCTCTTCGGGGCTTTTTTTATTATAAATACTAAGCGGGTTGCTGCGCAAGCAGTTGAGAGGCGCCAAGACGCCAGTTGAGTGTTCGCTTCGCTTACGGTTGAGATTCGCTTCGCTCATTTGAGCGTGCTTCGCACTGTTATGAAGTGGCTGATGTCTATTCTGAATTAGTGAAATCCTTGTAATTAGTGTAATTAGTGGTTAAGAATGCGCACACTGTCCACATTATTCGTCATTCATTATTCATCGCGAGCGCTTAGCGAGCTCCTTTAAAAAGTCTCACCAGAGACGGTAGTTCAGGTCAAATCCTACTATAGCTTTACGTTACGAGTCTCGGCAGAGACGGCAGTTCAGGTCAAAAAAGCGAGCGCAGCCCGTTTTCCTTCAAGCCACTCTGACACCTGAAACCTGATCCCTGAATACCGTAAGCCCTTCTTTAACAACCGGTTAAAACCGGTGGAACCACCGGCTGAAGCCTGTGTTACCGCTCGCGCAGCTCGCCCCTGTCCACTGTCCCCTGTCCCCTGGCGCGCTCTGCCCGCCCTCACCTCCGCGTCGCATTCAATACCGCCAACAGCGTCACCCCCACGTCCGCAATGATAGCTTCCCACAGGCCGCTCACGCCGCTGATGCCCAATGCCATCACCAATACCTTCACGCCTAATGCCAAGAGGATATTTTGCGTCACCGTGTTATGGGTTCTTTGTGCCTGATCCCAAGCCGCCACCAGTTGTTGGGGACGGTCGTTCAAAAGCACCACATCCGCCGTTTCAATGGATGCCGGGTTGCCTATCTGCCCCATGGCAATCCCCAAGTCCGCTCTGGCAAGGGCAGGGGCATCGTTCATCCCTTCGCCGGTATATGCCACCAAACCATCCGTCTGTGCCATAATCTCTTCCAGCCTGTCTATCTTTTCTTGGGGCAACAGCTCTGCCGCCCAAGCGTCCAAGCCCAGCTCTTCGCTGATGGTGCGGGCTTTGGTTTCCCTATCTCCGGATAGCATCACCATGCGCTTGATTCCACGCTTGCGCAGGCTGTCCAGGGCTTCTTTCATACCCGGGCGTATCTCGTCGCTAAAGCACATACAACCCAGATAGATGTCGTTTTTGGCGGCATGCACCACGCTGGTTTCCCCTGCGTCAATCAAGCCCACAAAGCCGTGCTCTGCCAAAAAGGCGGCGGAACCCACTATCATCCGGTCATTGCCATACAGCATCAACACGCCTTTGCCGGAGTATTCGGAATAGGCATTCACCATTTTACCGTCATAATCCGCCGTATAGGTGCTCAATACCGCTTTGGCAAAGGGATGGTTGGATGTGTATTCGCTTTTATAGATGGTATCGATCAGTTCCGTGGGGTCTATCCCGTCGGGCGCCAAAAGCTTTTCTATCTTCAGATTGCCGGTGGTGAGCGTTCCCGTTTTGTCAAAAACCATTGCCTTCAGCCGCCTCATCGTATCCAGATACACGCTGCCTTTGAAGATGATTCCCTTGCGCGCCGCCTTGCCTATCCCCACATAATAGGAGAGCGGCACGGAGATCACCAGGGCACAGGGACAGCTCACGATCAAAAATACCAGAGCCCGATGCAGCCACACATTGGCGGGATATCCCATCAGCACGGGGATTAGAAATACCAAGAGCGCAGCCCCCACCACAGACGGAGTGTAATAATTGGCAAAACGGGTGATGAATTTCTCGTTTTGAGACTTTCGGGCTCCGGCGTTTTCTATCAATTGCAAAATCCGACTCACGGTACTCTCTGCATCCACGGATTTCACCTCCATCTCCAGGAGCCCATCCAGGTTCAACACTCCTGCCAAAATGGCATCTTCCTCTCTTACCGGCAGGGGAATCGCCTCACCCGTGAGGGTGGAGGTATCCAAGGCAGAGTTTCCCTTGGTCACCACTCCATCCAGGGGCACCCGCTCTCCGGGATACACCAGCAGCTTATCGCCCACCTGCACTTCGCCCAATGCCAGATCCAATGTGCCTTCCTCCGTCACCAGATGCGCCTTTTCCGGTTTGATCGCCAAAATGCCTTTGATGGAAGAGCGCGATTTTGCCACTGCCAAAGATTCCAGCCATTGCCCTATCTCATACAGCACCATCACTGCCGCAGCTTCTGTATATTCCTGCAACACAAGGGCGCCGATGGTGGCAAGACTCATCAGAAAATGCTCTGAAAACACCTGTCCCCTGCCAATGGATTTGATGGCGGAGATCACCACGCGATAGCCCACCAACAGCCATGCGCCCACGCCCAAGGCTATCTTCAGCCAGCCGGACGTGCCCAATAGCATGTTCAGGATTACGATCATCACACCCACTGCCAAGGGCAGCCAAAAGCCCCAATCCCATTTGTTTATCTCCTCCTGGGCTCCTTTATCGGTGATGGTAACACCCGGTTCTATGGAATCGGCAAGGTGGTTCAAGCGTTCAAGAGCGTTTTCCACGCCCTCATGAAAGCTCACAATCAGGCGTTTATTCACAAAATCAAGCTGGACGCTATGCACTCCCGGCATGCTGCTCACGCCGTCTTCTATCTTAATGCCACAATGAGCACAATCCAGATTGTGGATGTCATATTCACGGGTCGTCATTTTCTGTCTCCTTCCAAGATGTGTTCCATCGCCACCTCAAATACAGAGTGGATGTGATCGTCATCCAATGAATAAAAGATGCTGGTTTTCTCCTTGCGATATTTCACCAAACGCGTGAGCCGCAATACCTTCAATGGATGGGAAATAGCAGATTGCCCCATCTGGGTAAGCGTGGCAAGATCAGCCACACACAGCTCCTGCTGGCTGAGGAAAAACAGTATCTTCAGTCTGGTTTCATCGGCAAATACCCCAAAGAATTCACTCAAACGCTGCAACACCTCCAATGGGGGCAGCCTGTCTTGCAGATTCTTCTTCTCATCTGCGCTTATCATCTTACATTGCGTGGTCTCGCTCACTATTCTCTCCATATATGAGTATATATTCATATAATATATGAATGCCTGCTAAAAACAAGTCTTTCCTGCGCTATTTCACATCTTTTTTACCCCCTTTTGCATGCCCCTCCCACCTGCTCTCCTGTTAGATGCGCTTGCGATGCCGTTGCGATACCCAGCGGTTTGCTGGGAGAGGCAACCACATCGCAACGGCATCTAATGGGCAGGGGGCATGGAAGCAGCCCATTAGCCTCCCTTGTACCACCCTTGTCTCACCCATGCCGAGACAAGGGAGAGACAAGGGTGGTTAATGAGGAAGGAGGGGGCGAATTAAATCACAGAAAAATGTAGATTCTGACACATTTTATCGTACATTATATGTTCGCTATCAAGCCTTGACTGATGAATCATAATTTAGTAATGTGTAAAGAACCAGCAAACATGGGTAGTGATTGCAGCAATCTAGTAAACACGAGGATAGGATGACTACTCTTTACATAATATCTGTATAGAAACACCGCTTTCTACACAAGCATTTATTAGGCTGGATATTAGCCAAATAATCTGTATAATTTGCCTTCGTTCGCCAAATTTTTCTTCATTTTTTAATCTTGTAAGCCAATCCGCTAAATCTGATTTGGAAATAAAATCCACAACCAGGACAACTTCGCGATTAAGATTTGGTTTTTTTGTTAGGTCAATAAAGCAGGCAACAGCACTGTTTATATCAGGCCCTTTTCTTAGTCTATTAATCCTTGTCACCTTATTGCCATTATTATATAAATTTGACCAGATTCCAAATCCTTTTTTTTCTAGCCTATCCTTTGTGGCTGTAAAATTTCCAATATTCTTCAAGGCCTGACTAATAATAACATGAAACGCTGATGCTGATGCCTTAGTAGTATCATGCTTTGCATGCACAAATTGAATTTTATTATCTGTTAACAAGATGTAGTCAGCCCATTCATCCCCCAAATCGTCTAGTAGGGCATAATCAAAATCTGGTACTAACTCTTTCTCAATAAAGCCAAATAAACTGTTATTTGGGAATCTAACCGAAGATGTCCAGAAACCAGTGCCTTTCTCTGAAAGCATATTCGCAAGCTCAGAATGAGGTTTAAATACTTCCAAAAACAATTCTATATACCCTAATAAGGAACTGTCTTTGTAAAGTTGTTTCATCGTATATACATACTCAACAGATTCAAAATTGACTATATAGTAGTTATTCTTTGAGAGATATTGTGTGATGCATTCTTGTGACCCGTCATCAAACCCTAAATACACTCTTCTCTTTGAATCCCACTGTATTGAAATAGACTTGGCGTTTAATTTGACATTAACCTTGTTGTCAAATAAATTTAATATATAATATTGAACAATATCATTTTCGGTATTCTTTTTAATCTCCAGCAACTTTTGGAGATCTGATATCACGGTATTGGGGTTTATTGTTGTATATTTGCCATCGACTTCCTTATAATACATGCTTTGAATTATACCACTTTCTAAATCAGCATGAAGTTTAATCAGATTAAATAGTATTGTTGATGGCACTAACTCAGTTCTGAAATCACTCCACTCGACTGGGGTCGAGAATACATCCAAGAATGAAGCAGCTTTCCTATGACATCTGATTTTTTTAATAACATTGTGAGCCCATACCAAAAGGGCAGGAATTTCTTTTTTTGCCCCATACTGCATAATTCTTGAAGTGTTAAATGTGATAGCTGTCTTTTCATTATCATTGTTGATTCGCATTGATGTAGGAACATACGTACCTATTCCCAAAGTCGGCATAGAGTTTTTTAAATCAAATGCTTCAATACTTTTCCCTCTTATTGATTCGTTTGTTATGCTTGTATTATTCATGTTTATTTTTTCAAAAGCAGTGTTGTCGTTCACAAATAGTGTTGAGAGATGGTCATACTCTACATCTGTTAGGTTTTTTCTTAGAAAATTTTCTATCACTGCTACATTCTTTTTCGCCATGAAAGCATAATCTCCGTAATCTGCAATCAGCAGATATCCAAGTTTTATCTCTTTCCATCCTTTTCTTGGTTCTTTGATAAAGGTGGGATCCCTTTCAAATCTGAAAACACAAATTGAGTATTGTACAACGTTACTTTCTATGGTCCTCTCTACATTAATCTCCTTCAATAAGTATCTACCTTTTTTATCAACAGATGCTTTATTAAAGAGTTCATTAATAAAGCTGTTGGATAAATATGAATCCCCTTTCTTCTTAAGAAAGTAGGCATTTTCGTTAAGAATCAGATTCTGAATATCATTAAGCTCATCCATTTAACCCTCCTAATAGGCCATGAAACAGATTTTCTATATACCCATCATCTTCCATAAACACCACATTGTTCTTTAAGTATTCCTCTTGATCATAGCCCCTTATCTCAAGTTCCTTCTTGGAGGTCCAGGACAGAATCCAGCTGCTGAGGATAACATGGGGATCGTTCAGCCTTGCTTCAATATCTTTAATGGTCTTATGAAACTGGATTTTGGGACTGTTGACACCCTCATGCATCAGCCCGTGCGGTTCTATGAAGTGAACATACTGCATACCATCTTTAAGAACCCATAAGATAAAGTCAGGATGGAAGTTGCCGGCTTCAAAGAAGCCTACTCCCTTACCCCGGCTGAGGTTGCGAAGCAGGTACAGTTCCATATCTTCGGATTTCATCCTTTGTTCATTATTGTCACACCATTTTTTTAGGTCTGTTATAAACCGGTATTCGCTCTCACCCAGCGCAATAGGCAGGACGGTGATCTTGTCACCACTGCGGACGTGGAAGAGGGGTTGAAAGAGGTGTTTGCCAAAATTGCAGGCCTTAAGATCGCTTACTTCCAAGAGGTCTTTTTTGCTATGGATGATATCCTGCTTCAGCTTCTCTATTTGTTGGATAAGTGTGTGATCATCACCATCAACTATGATTCTATACAGCTCTTCAACGGGGAGATTGTCATCATCCCTGTTAAGCTCACGCAGTTCCAAGCGGGGTTCAATAAAGGATTTTTTACAGTGGTTATAGTACTTCTCTGTAAATCGTCTCAACAGTTCTATAGCGATTTGCTGCAAGATGAACACATCGTTGTAATCTTGCGGAACCAGCCTTGATTCCGGCAGCAAAAGCCTATACCAGGATGAGTCTGATAGCAGCTTGGTAATGCCTTGTTTGGTGATAGTAAGGTTATGCCAGCTCTTTTCTCTTTTGAAGCGTTCAAGCTCGAAATACAGTGAATCAAAATCCAAGAGGCTTATTTGCCTGGTTGTAAGCTTTACCTCATCCTTCCGGCTTGCTTGATTTGCGCCTTTGGACTTAATGGTCTGGATGCGGAGATACCAGTCTGAGACCACCGGGTTTTTTTGTATATACAGAGGAATTGGGCCTATTGACGGGATGGGGCCATCTTTCTTAAAGTCATACTCCAAGCCATCTTGTTTCCTTTTGGGTCTTATGATTTTTAGCTTTTTGCCAAAATCGGCTATAACATTCATGGGGATGGTGATTACTTCTCTTTTCTCGTTGCCGGGCAAGCCCTCATCTTTTAGGTATTGCCTGAATTTTTCCATGAAGTCTGCTTCGATGCCAAACACATTGAGTGTTTCTATATCCTCAATAAAACTGGGCTTTTTAATTTCATGCATGTATCCGCTGCGCTTCAGACTCCAGTTATACCCTTTTAAGCGCACTCCACGGCCAAATAGCTGGATAATCTGCGTTCCTTCAGTTCTTCCCACGTGCATCAGCCCCATGGTGCTTACCCGCCAGCAATCCCAGCCTTCGACAAACTTTTTGGAACCTACAAGCAGATTGATGGGAGAGGTTGAATCTTTGACAGTGGCAAACATTGTTTCAGCAAAATCGCTCTCCTCCACACTAAGCTGAATATCATGCTGCCTGGCATAATCTTCCACATGGTCGCAAAGACCTTTGGCATCGCCTACGTTAATTAAACCAAACGGGGTGTCTGAATTGCCAGTATACAATGCCACTTCACCCGAATCACCTTTGATCCTGTCCATTCTCAATTGACCGCTGGCGGGGGTGTTGAACAAGTGCATCAAGATATCCTGATACACTGCATCCAAATCGGCTTGGGGGTCGATTGTCTTGAGCAAATAGGCAAAAGAATGCGCAAAGATATCATTGCCATTATCGTCCAGCAGACCGGTGCTTTGCCCCCCATCGTACAGAATTTGCCTGATATAGCCAAGGAAGGTATCTTTATTGGACAAAAACCTGGCAAAAAAGACTATGATCAAGCCAACATCTGCCAGCATAACCTTGTCCGGGAGCTCAATTTCTTGATTACCCCTTTTTCTGGTAACCGTACTCCCCACAAATACCCAAAGAGGTTTTTCAAGATTATAGGGTTCCAACTCCACCGTTTTATCCAGATAAACCTTAAGTTGTTGATAATACTTTAGCAGGCAAGCCGTAAGGTAGACGTCTTGTACCGTTTGGAAGGTTTTGGGCAGGTTTAGAATCTGATAGTCTTTACCAAATCCATCCTCGTAAAACCACCTATAGGAGTAATCGAAGATAATGGATTTGGCATAGCTATCTTCAAAAGCATCGTTGTTTGCCGCTTTCACTGCCTGGGCAAAGGTGGCGGAATACTCGAAAGTAAAGCCTTTGGCGCAGAGCTCTTGCCTCCGGGTGAACCATGCCCCCTCTTCTTTACTGCTCATTCCCCGATGTCCTTCATCCACCAAAAGCAGGTTTTGATCTCCCAAGCTGCGGGTGGCAATGGTGTTGGGACCTTCTGTATCGCCCAGCTTGGTGATTTCGATCACATCGATAGTTCCATAACTGCTGCTGGATCTGGGATTAAGCCTTTGGGCAGAATAGAATCCGCTCAGGTTCAGCTCTTCCAGATGCTGTTCGCTCAAGCGCTCGTTGGGGCTCAAGAGAATGATTCTGGAAATCTCACTAACCGTGGGATGTCGTTTGGCATAGTGTTGAAACTGCAGCAGGTTCACATGCATCAACAGGGTCTTGCCACTGCCCGTGGCATTCTGCAGGCACAGCTTGTTGAGATCATCCAGGCTGTAGGGATCAATATTCCGAAAACCTCTCCACTTATCGTTAAAAAGCTGTATATAGGCATTCAAATCATCCAACAATTTCTCTTTATCTGTGAAATAGCGGTCAAGATAGATTTCCACAAACATCAGGGAAAACCACTGAAAGTATTTCCAGATGATTGGGCGCGAGCGCAGATTATTGATGGTATTGGTGTGTGCTATGATATTCTCTTCATAGACCAATAGCTGCTGTTTGCTGATGGGGTGAAACTCGTTGTAAAAGAGCTCGCTATTTACCAGTGCATGGTAAAACTTGTGCAAGCCATCTGTATCCATGCCTTCCAGGCGGGGATCTTTCAAAGGGGCTGCCAGTCTGTGGAAAGGCTTTTGATTATCTTGATCCTGCGTTAGTGGGTCTATCCCAAACTGAATCATCAACCACTGGTTCAGTATCAGTTTATTGGTAAATTTATGTTTTTTCAATGCCGATTTTCTTGCCATGCTTATCCCTCATCTTCCTTGATTGCATTATAAATCTCCAGCTTGAGAGATTCGTCTTCTTCATTTCCTTCCAATAAGGCGAGAACAATTCTGGATAACAAATCTTTGTCTATGTTTCCAGCAGCTACGTGATAACTTATATTCTCCATGTATTGAATGAACTTACCGGTCAATGCCAGGTAACCATTTATCAATAGAAACTGTGCTCCCAATGAGATGGCAATTCGTTTGTTGCCGTCCGTAAAGCAATGGAACTTACAAGCGCCCCAGATTAAGTGAGTCAGTTTATCTGGAAAACTGGGGTAATAAACGTCATTCTGAATATGACTTAGAACGCTTTCAAGCTGACCGCTATTGATGATGCCTATATCTCCACCACCGCTGACATCGATGGTGAGATGATGAGTCTTAATGGCGTGTTCCAAGTCAATATATCTGATTGCCATCTATTCCCTATCCTTGAGGCGCTTCATCACATCCTTTGCTTCTTCAAGACGTTCTGCCAGTTCCTTGCTTTTCTCACCCAAAAAGCGCTCAAATTCTTCTGCTTGCAACGGTGTAATGTATTCCTCAAGCTGGAGGTGCAGCGCATCGCGAAATGCCAAATCCCTGCTTGCCATTTTTATTCTGGCGCTGTCTATCAAAGGCTTCCAATGTGCTTGAGATTCAAACTCTCTGAATAACTCATCGGTTTCCCACAAAGAAAGCTTGCGTCCAAGCTTCTCGTATTCCTTTTGTAGAATAACTGCAAACCCGCATTCATAGGCAGCTATCAAATCCAGGATTTCTGAGTAAAACGTATCGCGAACCTTGTCGTGTTTCTTTAATCTGAGGATGTCCCTGTATTCGGATGCCTTTTCCCTGAAAATGCTCACATAAACCCGATCAGTATAAAGTGGATACTTAAAATTGCCCAAATTGACATAATCTCTCAATGCATCGGTAAACTGCTTACGGTAGTTCTCTTCCAGAAACCAAGATTTTAGAAAACCTTCATCCCTTTGATTGATATACTTGGTTCCACCCCCGGTTTTGGCATTGATAGTATCTATCACAATATCCAGGATGGCTTGGCGAAGTAATCTGGCTCTTTCGCTCTCTACAAGGAGCATTGCCAGGTTCAAAAACGACCTGAAGTCAAATATTCCCAATTGCGCTGCTTTGATGTTAACGAAATTGACTTCGCTATCATCCATAGGTTTTGCGGTTAACTTAAAATCTGCCAGGCGTTTACCTCGTAAAACTTCATAGCCGTTTTGTGCCAGTTCACTATCATGCTTTTTTAAATACTTATCTATAGTTCTGTGAGTAACTTCAAAGAAATCAGCAACCTGTTCGCGGAGAAACATCAGTTTACCGCCAAAGATAAAACCCTGTAGTTTGATAGCTTTTTGTATCTCATTCAAAGCATACTGGTTATTTAAGATATTCTGACGATCTACTGAGGAATTGGTTAAATCCTTTGTCATCTTACACCTCCTCCAAATTCCACATCCGTTTCATAAACTCTTCCTCAATCAGGCGCACTTTCCAGGTATCACCTTCCAGACGGAGATTAGGCAGGTTGTTGCTGCCATTCACATAGATGGTATCGAACTCCCAATCATAGGTGCTGATACGATTCTTTTGGAACCAAGTATCCAGCACGAGGTTATCTTCCTCAAGGTTACCGGTCAGCTTGCGCCACACGATAAGCACCTTCTCCTTGAGCCCATCATTGGGATTATAGGGATTTTTGGGAACCCATCCCTCCACCTTGCGTATCCACCACTTGCCACCTGGGGCTTGTTTCAGATCTCCATCCAACACCAGACGGGTATTCTGATCCTGGGGCAGGTCGGGATCGCGAAGACGCACAAAGCTGGCAGCAAATGTCTGTGGCTCTGCCAGATGCA
>JAAYJN010000111.1 GCA_012522935.1 Candidatus Cloacimonadota bacterium
GGTCTCCACATGCTTGCGCAGCTGCATCACATAGCATTCATTAAAGTGTGGGCAGCGGCGCCCCATACAGCTAAAGCGGTCGGAATTGATACGTCGCCACAGCCCGCCAAAGCGTTTGCGATCAAAGGATGAATTTTCAGACACATCCCCGCTGTGGGAGAGCTCCTTCCAGATAAAGAGATAGCTGAGCCCCTGGGCATCCCATGAGGAGAGGCCGCGGGTTTGCTCCATCAGGAGATCATTCCAGCGGCGGATGCAGAGGTAATTCTCGCGCCCCTTCACCAATACGGCTTTGAAGGATATGGGCAACAACTCTTTGAGCCGGGGAATATCCTGGAAGAAGAGCTGTTCCTGCAGGTTTTTGGTGTTGGTGGAGACCACCACCGTGTCTTTGTGGCGCAGGGAGTGTTGCATGGCGGGCACCAGATAGGCAAAGGATTTGCCCACGCCGGTTCCAGCCTCCACAGCAAGGTGTTTGGCTTGGGCAAAGGCGTCTTCCACCGCCTTGCCCATATCTCTCTGTCCAGAGCGATATTCAAAGTTTTCAAAACGCTTGTGCAGAACACCTTGCTCGCCGAAGATTTCGTCCATACTCAGGATTTTATCGTCCACAAACTTATGTTCCACCACGTTCACACGTTTATTGGGGGGCAGGCTCACTTTCTTCATGCCCAGGTTTCTGCGCTGCCATTCCAACATTTTTCGCAGAAAATGTCCAGAGCTATCCTGATTTTGTGCCTGATGGCTGAGATCCAATATCCGGGCATTGATCATCATGGCAAAGTGTTTCACGATATACTCTGCCAGCTTTATCATTACCTCAGCGGTAGCTTCGGCATCGGCATCCGCACGGTGGGCATTTACCAGATCGATATCAAAATAGCGGCAGATGGTGCCCAGGGAGTGATCGTTTATAAAGGGCAGATAGATGCGGCTCAGCTCCATCGTGTCCCATCTATCGTTGGTGATCACTAGTCTGCCTTCCCGCTGGAGGGCGGCATCCAAGAAGCCGATATCAAAGCTCACGTTTTGCCCCACGATCACGCTGTCTCCTATAAACTGTATTACCTGGGGCAACACCTCTTCCAATCTGGGTGCTTTTTGCAACATCTGGGGATCAATATGGGTGAGGTGGTAGATAAATTTGGGGATGGAACCTTTGGGGCTCACGAAGCTCTGAAAGACATCAGTCTTTTTGCCTTGCACGTAGCGGATGGCTGCTATTTCTATGATTTCATTCTTTTTGGGATCCAGCCCTGTGGTTTCCAGGTCCAACGCCACAAAATCCAGCGTTTGGACAAAATCCGCCTCTGATATAGGCTTTGTATTCATTCATCATCCTTGACCAAATTGTAGCGGCTCAGCTTTTTGATGAGCCCCTGTCTGGAAAGCCCCAGCTCTTTGGCAGCCTGGGTTTGATTCCAAGAACAGGCTTCCATACATTCCCATATCATCTTGCGCTCCAGCTCCTCGATGGCTTCCTTGAGGTTTTTCTTGCCGGAAAGGGCCTTGATGGTGCGGATATTATCCATAAAGCGGCGCACCTCGTCAGAGAAATCCTCCGGTTGGATAAAGGAGCCCGGCTCTGCCAGAGTAACGGCGCGCTCGATCTCGTTTTCCAGTTGTCTCACATTGCCCGGCCAATCGTATTGCTCCAAGATATTCATCGCTTCATCGGTGATGCCTGCCACTTCCTTGTCTATGCGCTTGATGTATTTATCCAAAAAGTGTATTGCCAAAAGCGGGATATCGCCCTCACGGTCTTTCAGCGCCGGCACCTCGATGCGGATCACGTTGAGCCGGTAATAGAGGTCCAGCCTAAAGTCTCCACTATCCACCCTGTCCAACAGCGAAACGTTGGTGGCACACACCACGCGCACATCCACCTTTTCTGTTTTGGTGGAGCCCACACGTTTGATCTCTCCCTCCTGCAAAAAGCGCAGCAGCTTGGCTTGAGTGGATTGGCTGATATCGGCAATCTCATCCAAAAAGAAGGTGCCGCCATCGGCGATTTCAAACAGCCCCTTCTTGTTATAGACAGCACCAGTGAAGCTGCCTTTCTCGTGGCCAAAGAGTTCGCTTTCCAATAGCGTCTCCGGCAAAGCACCGCAATATTGAGCCACGAATGCCTTCTGATTGCGATTGCCACGATGGTGCAGGGCACGTGCGATCAGCTCTTTGCCCGTGCCGCTTGGTCCCTCCAAAAGCACCGTGGTTGGTGTATCCTTCACC
>JAAYJN010000112.1 GCA_012522935.1 Candidatus Cloacimonadota bacterium
CCTCCCTTGCACCACCCTTGTCTCACCCTTGTCGAGACAAAGGAGAGACAAGGGTGGTTAACAGGCAAGACCAAACAAAGCGCTTGACCAAATCACCACCATCCCCGATGTTGAAACTGATGGATTGTTTCATGTCTTCAGGGTGCAATCCACATGACGCGAAGATAGAGGATAACAGATGAATAATCAGGAGCTCACAGCACTAATTGCCGCCCTCAAAAAGGAGATTGAGCGGCATAACATGCTGTATTATCAGCTGGCAAATCCACAGATTGATGATTATGAATATGATCAATTGGTGCTGCAACTGAAAGAGCTGGAAGCCCAGTTAGGCGAGGCGTCGGAATCCCCCACGCAAATAGTGGGCAGCGATTTACAGCCCGGCTCCCCCACTATCCCCCACCGGCAGCGGATGTATAGCCTGGATAATTCCTATTCGTTATCCGAAACCGAGTCCTTTATCAATAAGACCAATCTGGAGCTGGATGCCAAGGCAAAATATCATCTGGAGCTAAAAATTGACGGCTTTAGCATCAACCTCTTTTACGATCAGGGAATCCTGCAATATGCCGCCACCCGTGGAGATGGCATCCAAGGTGAAGATGTGAGCGTGAATATCGGCTTTGTGGAAGGCATCCCCGCCACGATCCCTCACCTGGGCGCCATCGAAATCCGCGGCGAAATATATATGCCCTTGCAGGAATTTATCGCCCTCAACGAGACCAGAGCGGAAAACGAGGAAAAGACCTTTGCCAATCCGCGCAATGCCGCCGCCGGCTCCATCAAGCTCAAGAATACCGAGGAGCTGAAAAAGCGGAAGCTGAAGGCGATATTCTATGCCATTGGCTTTGCAGAGCCGCAGCCCGTAAACAGCCAAACCGAGCTGATAAACTGGCTGGCACAGCAGGGATTTCCCATCACCGATACATCCATCACCACCACCTCTTTTGCCCAGGTGGAAGAGTATTGCCAAAGCTGGGAAGAACGCCGCTTTGAGCTGCCCTACGAGATTGACGGCGTGGTAATTAAGGTGGACGATTTTACCTTGCAAAAAAGCCTGGGTTACACTGCCAAAAGCCCCAAATGGGCAATTGCCTACAAATTTGCCCCGCAGGTGAAAGAGACGCGGCTGGTGGACGTGCAATTCCAGGTGGGACGCACAGGCGCCGTCACCCCGGTTGCCATTTTGGAACCAGTGTATATCTCCGGCAGCACCGTCTCCCGCGCCACCTTGCACAATGAAGACGAAATCCAGCGTTTGGACCTGCATTTGGGCGATACCGTGAGCTTGGTAAAATCCGGTGAAATCATCCCCAAAATCCTGGAAGCCATTATCGATGAGAGGCCTGCAGATGCACTGCCCGTCACCTTTGCCACCCATTGCCCTTCCTGTGGTTCGGCACTGAAAAAAGACAGCGATGGCGCCATCACATACTGCCCCAATGCCTTGTGCCCGGCGCAAGTGCAGCGGCGAGTGGAACACTTTGCTTCTCGTCAGGCGATGGATATCGTGGGCTTGGGAGAGGCGCTGGTGCAAAGGCTGTTGGATGAAGGATTTATAGAGGGTATTGCCGATATTTACAGGCTGGATTTTGAGCGGCTTGCCACCCTGGAAGGCTATGGCGCCAAAAGCGCAGAGAACCTGAAGGCGGCGGTGGAGGCATCCAAAGAGCGCGGCTTTGACAGGCTTATCTTTGCCCTGGGCATCCGGCATGTGGGCTCAGTTAGCGCCACCGCCCTTGCCAGCCACTTTGGCAGTATCGAAAAACTGATTGAGGCTGCTGATGAGGAGCTGCAAAATATCCCCGCGCTGGGACCGCGGATGTCCCAATCTATCCTGGCGTTTTTTGCCAATGATGCCAACCTCCAGCTTGTGGCAGATCTCAAAGAGCTGGGCATCAGCATGATCTGGGAAAGCCAGCAGGTTTCGGATTCTCTGGATGGCAAAACCTTTTTGATTACAGGCACCTTGGAGAGCTATGGCCGCAAGGAGATGGAGGCAATGATTGTGTCTCATGGAGGCAAGATTTTGGGCTCTGTATCCAAAAAGCTGGATTACCTGATTGTGGGCGCC
>JAAYJN010000113.1 GCA_012522935.1 Candidatus Cloacimonadota bacterium
CCCTTTTTCAATTTGGGAAACTACCATCTGTTTGAAGGATTCACTGTAGCGATAAATAACTTTCTTGGGGCCAGTGTCTTTCACTTTTTTCTCCTTATTTTCAGTCCGGAGTTTTCAGGACACCACAGCGAAGCCCCTGGTCTCTGGTCTCTAACCTCTGGCCTCTAAAAAAAGCCCCCAACGCAGTGTCAGGGGCTTTTTTATATATCGTCAGATATTGTCCTATTTGCTCATCACCATTTTCTTGGTTTCGCTAAAGCTGCCAGCCTGTATGCGATAATAGTAAACGCCGCTGGGCACGGTGCGTCCATTGTAGTCTTTACCATCCCAGATGATGTTATATAAGCCAGCTTGGCTATGATTGACGGTAAAGTTTCTTATTTTTTGACCCTGGATGTTAAAGATAACCAGGTCCACATGGGAGGGGTGCTGTAAGCTGTAACTGATGGTGGTGCTGGGGTTGAAGGGGTTGGGGTAGGCATTGTGCAACTTGTTGATAAGTGGCACATCCGGAGTTGGGGTATCATGCCCGGAAGTGGTTGCCATAACAGGACCGTAGAACTGTGAGTTATTCATATTCAGAACTTCCAACCAATAATAGTAGGTGTGGTTGCTTAAGATATCATGATCTTCATAGTCGTAAACCATTTGGGTGGAGGTGTTTGTGGCAGCAATTAGGAAAGGTGTGATGATCTGTGCATCGCTCAACTGGTCACTATCAGAACGCAATACCTTGTAGCCTAACATGTCTGTTTCAGATTCGCTGACCCAACGCAAAGCCACAAAGCCTTGGGCACTTATAGTGGCAGTAAAGGAGGAGAGTTCCACAGGAGTGGTATCATCGGGGATACATACCCCGTCAAAGAAAATTGATTGGTCGGACTGGATATTTTCTACGGTTATTGAGGGCGGAATCCAAGTACAGCCATCCATCTCAAGATGATAAACACTGGTGGTGCCGATGACTTGGGAAATGGTATCAGGCGTAGTTAAACCTGTATCCACGCCATCCTTGAAGATATGTGCGCCCTGGGGAGCGGAATCCACAAAGACGTTGACGCCGCTGATGAAGGTTTCGGCTTTCATAAAAATCCAAGTATCCCAAACATAGTCCATGTAATCAGCAACTGCCAGCTTGATATGGTTGGTTTCACCGGGGATTACAGTGGCATTGACGGAGATGGGAATAGTGAAGCCATCGCATTCGATATCATGGGTTCCTGGAAAGGGGTAGTTACTGACGTAATAGGAAGGGTTTACGTTGGGATTGATGGTACCGATGGAAATGGGGGTGTTGGTGCCCGGAATAAGGGCGATATTTACGCCATTAAGGAAAAAAGCGAATACGTCATGGTAGTCAATATATTCCTCATATTCATCCGAGCCCATCACAAAGGTGAATTGCAGGTTCTCTGTCTGGGGAACAAAATCGAACTCTAAAATGCAGGCATCGAGAGTTACATCACCTGTAACAAGGGCGTCGAGATCAGGGTCTCCTGCACGGTTGTTATTTTGCGAAGCATTATCAGCTTGGTTGGGACCTATTGCCAACTTGGCAGATCCCGATGAGAGGATAATTCCTTCTTCGATTCCAATTCCGGATTGCATGCCACCCTCAAATATCCCTGATGCCACGTCGGCTCCGGTATATGTGATATTGGAGACGGTAATACCACCGCCAACCAGTTTATCCACCAAGTCTTCCTTGGTGACGCCATCGGTCATATCATCCACGCTGACGGTGGCTCTTTGAGGACCGGTGGGAAGTGGGGTGTTTTCCGCCTTTCTGTGTTGCCCAAACAAGGGGTTCAGCCCTAAAAGCAGGACAACGATCAAAACTAAATGTACTTTCTTCAAAATATTCTCCTTTTGTAAAGTTAGGAAGCTACAGCATAACAGTTTCATGTTATGTTACATGGGAACAACAAAAATAAACTTGGAAATCTGTCAAGATTATTTATTAACTGCTTACTCTTTTATCCCTGTTTTTAGATATAGTATCATCAGCCGGGGCTCATTGCTTTGTAAGTGCCGCCATGGCCTTCGACACACAAAACCTTTGCAGGCTGCCACAATATCTGCCAAGAGTTAATCATTACTACTATTTTGTATCGGCATAAGGGTAAGAAGGTTTGGATATGGATGGTGAATGATATTTCAGGGTTTAAGGGAGCGTTTCCCTATGTATTATAGAGGGGTGTATTTAAAACTAAAAGAAGGCGGAGTCCATTTTCATGAAATCCGCCGGATTATTAAGTTAGTCTGGTTAGACTTAGTGGTTTTCTTTGCAGAGCTCGATGAGGACGCCCAAGGTGGATTTGGGGTGCAGAAATGCGATATCCGCCTGATGAGCGCCGGGGCGCGGCTCTTTATCTATCAATCTGATGCCATTGGCTTCGGTTTCTGTGAGGGCTGCTGGGAGGTCTTCCACGGCAAAGGCGATATGATGGACGCCTTCTCCTCGTTTCTCGATAGCTTTGGCGATGGGGCTTTCCGGGGAGGTGGCTTCCAGAAGTTCGATGCGCGTGTCTCCACAGGGGAAAAACGCCACTCTCACCATCTGGGATGGTACCTCTTCAATGGCTTCCAGCTCCAATCCCAGCTTTTGGTAGAATTCTATGCCTTCTTCCAGGTTTTTGACGGCGATTCCGATGTGACTGATGTGTTTTACCATGTTGCCGCCTTATTTACCGTAGTTATCTGCCAATTCAAAGCCGAGGTTCATGGCTTTGATATTGAGATCGATAAAGGCCGGTTTCACGGTTTCGCGCAGGGATTGTGCCAGTGATTCTTCGCTGACCACCTTGATGAGGCGCACCATAAAGCCGAGGGCGATGATATTGGTGGTGATGGCGCTGCCTAATTTTTCGATGGCTATTTCTGTGAAGGGCAGTTCATAGGTCTTTTCCGCAGCCATGGCGAGGTTTTTCACGTATGTGGTATCCACGATGAGGGTGCCTTGCTCGCGCAGGTCGAAGAGGTATTTGTCGCAGGCTTCCTGGGTGAGCGCCAAGAGGCAGTTGAAAGCCTGAGCTTCGGGGAAGTATATTTCCTGATCGCTGATAATGACGTCTGCACGTGAGGATCCGCCGCGGGATTCGGGGCCATAGCTTTGGGTTTGGGTGACGCGGAGATTATCTATCACAGCGGCTCTGGCAAGGATGATGCCGGCAAGGATGAGACCTTGTCCGCCACTGCCGGAGAGTCTGATTTCATAGTTTTTCATTTGTCTTCTCCCATATTCTGCACGCGGGCTACCAAATCAGCATATACATTGCAATACTCTGGCTGCACTTCTTTGCGCAGGGTGCCGCGGATGATCTTGCCTTCCACCTTTTCCGGGGGGAGCTTGTCCACGGCAGTGAGGGGGATGGAATTATCCCGCAGGTCTTTCATCATCTGGGCGGGTCCGCCTTTCTTGTTTAGCCTGCCAAAGATGACGGGGCAGATGCTCATCACCTCTATGAGGGAAAATCCGGGGTGGGTGAGGGAATCCACCACCATCTTTTGTACTTCCTGGGTGTGGAAGGCGGTGGTGCGCGCCACGTGGGAGGCACCGGCACCCATTGCCAATTGGCAGATATCAAAATCAGGTTCGATATTGCCATAGGGCATGGTGGTGGCAAGTGCTTCGTGGGGCGTGGTGGGGGAGCATTGTCCGCCGGTCATCCCGTAGATATTGTTATTGATGAGGATCACGCTGAGATCGATATTGCGCCGTGCCGCGTGGATGAGATGGTTGCCACCGATGGCGGTGCAATCTCCATCACCGGTGATCACAATCACCTTGAGATTGGGTTTGTAGAGCTTGATGCCGGTGGCGTAGGCGATGGCGCGTCCATGCAGGGTGTGGAGTGTATTAAAATCCACATACACGGGCATGCGAGAGGAACAGCCGATGCCAGAGACCATCACGATGTCGTTTCTATCCAGCTCCAAGCTGGCGATGCCACGGATGATGGCGCCCAGGACGGTTCCGTTGCTGCATCCGGCACACCATACATGGGGGAACTTCTTGTCGTGACGCAGGTATTCGTGAACAACACGTTGTGGGATATTAGCCATTACATCACCTCCTTAATCTTGCGCAGGATGTCGTTTGGTGTAATCATCTTGCCGTTTACCCTTTGCAAGCCAATCACGTTGCTATCGCTCTTGTCTTTGGTGAGGCGTTTGATTTCGTGAATCAATTGACCTTGGTTTAGCTCTGGAACGATCACGGTTTCCACGTGTTGCAGCATTTTGCGCACTGCCTCATCGGGGAATGGCCAGATGGTGAGCGGTCTGAGGAGCCCCACCTTCACGCCTTCGCTGCGGGCGATTGCCACGGCGGCTTTGGCAGAGCGGGCGCTGATTCCGGCGGCGAACAGGGCTATTTTGGCATCTTCCAGCTGGTGGCTTTCGATCTGCACCAGATCACGGATATTGTAGGATATCTTCTTGCGCAGGCGTTCCATCATCTCTGCCCCTTCGGTGGCTTTGTTTGTGGGAAAGCCGAGGGCGTCGTGAGTGAGGCCGGTTACGTGGAAGCGGTATCCTTCTCCATAGCTTGCCAGCGGGGAGAGGTATTTTTGGTTTTCGTCATAGTGTTTGTACCAATGTGGGGGTACGGTGGGTTTGATGCGGTTGATCACGCGCACGTTTTCCATATCTGGCAATCTCACAGATTCACGCATATGCCCCAATACCTCGTCTAACAGCAAAATCACGCAGGTGCGGTATTTTTCGGAGAGGTTGATGGCGCGGATGGTGAGTTCGTAGCATTCTTTTACGCTATCGGGATAAAGCACGATGGCGGGGGCGTCTCCATGAGAGCCCCATCTGGCTTGCATGATATCACCTTGGGCAGGGCTGGTGGGCATTCCAGTGGAGGGACCCACGCGCTGCACGTTTACCACCACGCAGGGTGTTTCGGTGATTTTGGCAAATCCTATGCCTTCCTGCATCAGGGAAAAGCCGGGTCCGCTGGTGGCGGTGAGGGCTTTTGCACCAGCCAGAGAGGCGCCGGTGATGGCACAGATGCTGGCAATCTCGTCTTCCATTTGGATAAAGACGCCGCCGCGTTTGGGCAGCTCGGCAGCTAAGATTTCGGCTATTTCTGTGGAAGGGGTGATGGGGTAGCCGGCAAAGAAATTGCAGCCGGCGTCAAGCGCGCCATAAGACACTGCTTCATTGCCCTGCATGAGCACGTTTTTGCGTTTGCTCTTGCTTTCCAATTCTTTGAGGGCTGTATCGGTCTGCTGGGCTTTTGTCTCTTTGGCAGCCGCTTTGGTGGTTTTGGTTGTTTTTTTGGAATTTGGCATCTTTTGTCTCCTTAACGGTCTTTGGCGCCGGTTATGGCAAAATCCGGACACAGACGGTCGCACGTTTCACAGTGAATACACTTTTCCGGGTTTGCCACATATGGTGCGCCATCAGCACGGCGTCCCAGACAGCCTGTGGGGCAAAAAGCTACGCAAATACCACACTTTTTGCACCAATTGTAATATATCAGCACCGGTGAATCTGAATCTCCCGGATCGGTGACGTCGGTGTATTCCACCTCCATCTTTTCCGGAGTGTCTTCATCCCGGATGATCATGCCCATTTTGGCTCTTTCCACCTTTTTAGGCATCATTCCTCCATGTATCTATTTATTTAATATTTAAGAGATTTACCCCCGGCATGCGGGTGGCAAACCGGGGGAATCGATGATGTATTTATTATTTGTTTTTAGCGATAATGTCTTTGTAAAAACCGCCCAGACGCTTGGCACCTTCATGGTTGGTTTCCAGGTCTTCATAGGAGAAATTGAGGCGCATGGTGTTTTGACCGCCACCGTCGCAGAAGAAGGAGGTGCCAGCCACATAAGCCACTTTGGCTTCTTTGATGCAATCCAAGAGCAGGGTGTCTGTATTGATGTATTCGGGGCCTTTTGCCATCAGGAAGAGACCGCCTTCGGGGCGGGTCCAGCTGAATTCTTCGGGCATAAACTCGTCCAGAGCTTTCAGCATTCCCTTTTGTTTCACGCTGTACATTTGGATGATTTCTTGGATTTTGGTATCCAAGAGGCCTTTTTCGATGTAGCGGGCTGCCAGCCTTTGGGTGAAGGGAGGTGTGCAAAGGTCTGTGGCTTGCTTGGCGATCACGATTTTATCCAGGATGTCGGGATGGCCGATCACCCAGCCAATGCGAAAGCCGGGGCAGAAGATTTTGGAGAAGGTGCCCATCAGGATCACATGACCGGTGCCGTCCAGTTCGTACATGGTCTTTTGTTCTGTGCCTTCATAGCGCAGCTCGCGGTAGGGGCTGTCTTCGATGATGATGATATCATAACGGCGGGCGATATCGATGATTTCCAGGCGGCGTTTTTCGCTCATGGTCATGCCGGCGGGGTTTTGGAAATCCGGGATTACGTAGATAAATTTGGGTTTTTTGCCATTGGCTATTTCTTCTTTGATCTTGGCTTCCATGATTTGTGGGTCTTCGCCTTCGTCATCCATGGGGATGCCTATCATCTTGGCACCGTAGGAATTGAATGCGCTGAGACCACCCAGGTAGGAGGGCAGGCCCACGATTACGGGGTCGCCTCGATCCACGAAGATCTTGGCCACGAGGTCCAACGCCTGCTGGGAGGCGGTGGTGATGATAAGGTTTTCCATCTCCAGCTTCATGCCGGTGGCTTGATAACGCTTTACCATCAGTTCTCTGAGCAGGGGATCGCCTTCAGTGGCTCCATATTGCAGAGCGTAGGCGGCTTCTGTTTCCATCACTTCGTTCATGATCACCTTCAGCTCTTCTATGGGGAAGGTGAGTGGTGAGGGGAAACCTCCGGAAAAGGAGATAAGGCCGGGCTGTCCCAAATACTTGAGCAGCTCACGGATTGCGGAACGCTTCATACCTTTGATGTTGGTGGAAAGCGCAGATTGCAAATCTTTGATCATGATGATCCTCCATCTATGTTACTTTTGTTATTATATACCAATACTTTCTTGTTTGTTTTGCGCCATTCGGTGTATGCGTTTTTGATTTCGTATTCCCATACCTGGCGCTTGCTATTATCCACAAAGCTCACGATATCAATGTAGTGTGTGCGTTTGCTTTTGCCCACAAAGCTCTTGCGGGGAAATTCCACTGCGATCTCGCCATTGTAATTGAGGATGGTGATTTCGTTTAGAAAAACCCCATCGGCGATCTCCATAATCGCACGTGCTTCTACATTTCCCGTCTGAACGTCTCGAAAGTGGATCTTCATTTTATCTCCATTTATTCATCATTCTACCCAATTAAAACTTTGGCAGATTTGGTCAAGGGTTTTTTTGGGTATGGGGCACATTGTTGTGAAGAGTATGCGGATTCAAGGGTATCATCCTTGTTTTTCCAGCAGGATCACACAGTGAGCGGCTATGCCTCCGGAGCCGCTGATGCCCAGCCCTTCTTCGCTGGTGGCTTTGATGGATATGCGCTGGATGGGGCTGTGGAGGATATCGGCAATACGCTGGCGCATCTTTTGGATATGGGGGCTGAGGCGTGGGGATTCACAGATTACCGTGGCATCCAGATTGCCCAATTGGTATCCCCTGTCTTGAGCCAGCTTCCACACCTTTGTGAGGAGGCTGCCACTATCGGCATTGAGATAGGCGGGATCCGTATCAGGAAAGTGGGCGCCAATATCACCCAATGCCAAGGCGCCCAAGACGGCATCGATGATGGCATGCAACAGCACATCGGCATCGGAATGGCCTGCCAATCCCATCTCGTGGGGGATATTCATCCCGCCCAAGATCAGGGGTCTATCCTTGATCAAGCGGTGTACGTCGTATCCGTGGCCTATCCTCATATTCTATCCCTAATCCACGGTGATGGATTTGGAGACGTTTTTGGGAACGTCTGGATGCACGCCGTGATCCAACATGTTGATGCGATCCAGCCTCTTCATCTTGCGCACACTCATCTTAAACGCCAAAAGCTGCAATACTGCTGTGGCAGAGAAGCAGGTGAGCAGGCTGTCGCCGGTTCTGGGCAGCATGATATAGCCCCAGCCGTAGTATCCGCCTTCATTGGGGTTGTGGCTGGCGTTTTTGAGCAGATGGTCGTTTTCCTCGGCAATCACATAGGTATCGGCGCCGCGGATTTTGTGGGTATTGATCTGGGAGATGGTGAGATTCACGTCTCTTTCATCCGGTCCCGTCACGTAAATCAGCGGATACTTGCGATAGATGGGCTCAAAGAATTCCTTGTTTTTGATGATTTCCTTAAAGACCTCATCGCCTTGTTTGCTGAGGTTGAAGGGCATATTACTGTTGAAGATAAAGTTTGTGAGGGCGGGTATCATCTCTTTGAATTCTGTGCGGTCTATCTTCTTTTCAAAGGCTTTGGTTTCCATCTGGTCTATCAGAGCGGTGAGGGATCTCACAAAGCTGCGCACGTGTTTGAAGCCAAAGACGGTGTTTTTGCCCAAGATGGTGTTGGGTCCGTGTTTAAATTCGCTGGCTTCACGCCCTTCCGCATGGTTGAGTACCGTCTCGCGAATCTTGAGCGCCCCTTCCATTGCCACGCCGGTGATCTTGGTGGCAAGGATGTGCAAGGAGGGCTCCATATATATTTTGGCAGCTACGGAATCGATGATATCCGCTGTGCTTTCCAGGGTCTCTTTCAAGAGGCCGGGAATGCGATCCAGGCTTTGTTTGCGCTTTTCTATCTGTTCTTTGATCGCTATCACTTTGGCGGCGTCCCAGTCTTTTTTGTGTTCCTTCAGCATTGCCTCTGCCGTGCGGATTGCCAGGTAGTAAAACAGCATGATCTGGTTTACAAAGCTCTTGGTGGCGGGAACGGCAATCTCCGGTCCACAGAGGATGGGGATGGCGATATCGCTCTTTTCCTGTCCCAGGGTGGAATTGACGTTGTTAACCAATACCACGCGGCTGATATTGAGTCCGCTGGCTTCGATATCGTTAAAGATATCGATGAGGTCTTTGGTTTCGCCGGATTGCGAGACGCCTATCACGAGGTCGTGGTCTTTCACGCAGTTTGAATATTCTCCTCTAAAATCACCCGGCAGGATGGGGATGATTTCCACGCCCGCTATTTCGTTGAAAAAGAGGGCTCCCACCTTGGTGGCATGGAAGCTGGTGCCACAGGCGATGGTATAGGCAATACGGTTGTTGCGGTTTGTATTTACGATCAGGTCCAAAAAGCCTTTCACCTTCTTTTCAAAGTCTTGCACGCTGCGCTGCTCGCAGATGGCGTCAAAGGATTTGGCAAGGGTGATCCTCCGGAAATCAAATTCGCTGCCGATGAGATCGATAAAGATATTCATCTCGTTGGAAAAGAAGTATTTCTTGGCAAAGTCTTCTTTCACTGCCACATCAAAAAACGCCGGATACAGCTTGCGGGAAGACTTGTAAAATTCATTCCATTCCTCGCTTTCACAGTATTCATCAAACAGCTTTTGTTTCTCCTCAAATTCCGGTGTATCCAGGATGGGATTCACGATGGAGGTCAGCTTCTTGAACAGATTTGCCTCGCGAAGGAGCTCCAGCATCGTCCTTCCGCTGTTGGAGCCTCCTGCAAAGAGCTTTGCCAGCTTGCCGGTGGATTCCACCTGGGCATAGATTTCCTGCTCCATAAAATAGTCGAATTCGGGCATCAGCTCCACATCTTCCGCTCTGAGGCGGGAATACACCGCCTTGGTGCCAATCTCCTGACCTTTCACATACACCTCATCGGCTTTCTTGAGGTGCCGGAACCGCAGGTTTTTGAGGGCGTAAACCTGATAATTATCGTGGGCATACTCGATGAATTCACCTTCGCGCAGGTTTACGATCATCTTGGTAAAACGCAATACGGAGGTGAGGTCTGAGGATGCCAGCCCAAACTTGCTGTCATCCAATTCTCCCACACCAAAATAGAGGCTGCTGCCAGCTTTGATGGCCCAGCTATAGCGGGTGACGGGGTCTACGATCACCGCGGCATAAGAGCCCACCAGCTTTTCAGACATGGCGATGATGGCTTTGCGCATGCAGGCACGGCGGGATTCGTGGTCTGTAGGGCGTCCCGCTTTTTTGATCTCGATATCCAGGTAATGCTCCACGGTATGGACTAACATTTCGCCATCGCTGGTGCCCTGCAGATTGTGCCCTTCCTTGGTGAGGAATACTTCCAGCTCGCGGGTGTTTGTGATATTGCCATTATGAGCTCCATAGATATGCTGTTTGCAATTCACCACAAAGGGCTGGGCGTTTTCTTTGCTCACCATGCTGTAGGTGGCCCATCTCACCTGCCCACAAAAGAGGCTTCCCTTCTGTTTTTCGATGCCCAAGGTCTTGACCAAGGTGCTGGGTGCGCCCACGTCTTTCAGCAGCACCACTTCCTCCCCATCGGCTTGAAAAGCAGCACCGGTGGAATCAAACCCCCGGTATTCCAGAGATTTAAGCAGGGTGGAGGCGTGTTTGCCCATATTGACGGATACTTTGCCCAAGGATAGACCCAATACTCCACAGCCCACGCCAAAGATAGGCACGGGAATCCTGAGGGTAACTGGTTGCAGGCGTTTGGCAAGGCTTGCCAACGCTTTGTTGTAAAGATGTAATAATTTGTAAGTAAACATATTGCGTCCTTTTATATCATGGAGTGTTTTATAATTTGGGATGCCAAAAAGAGGTCATCTTCATCAGTAATCTTGATATTCAAATCCGAGCCATACAGATAGCCCACCGGATGCCCCAGGTGTTCCACCAGCGAGGCATCGTCTGTGCCTTCAAATCCATCTTCATAAGCCTTTTCATAGGCATTGGTGATCAGCTCAAAATCAAAAACCTGCGGGGTGAATACGTGCACCAAGCGCTCCCGCGGGATGGTGTTTTCAATGTGATCGCCCTGGATAGATTTCACTGTGTGTTTGATCTTTGCCACGGGAATCACAGCCTTCTGGGAAACCGCCTGTTGCCCCAGCTCCGCTATCAGCTCCAGGGAGATAAAGGGCCTCACGGCATCGTGGATAAAGACCAAGCTGGTATCATCCGGACACAGCTGCAATGCCCCAAAGATGGAATCCTGCCGCTGGCTGCCTCCCGGTATCACTATCCAGGGTTTTTCTTCCTGTCCATAGTATTCTTCGATCAAGGCTTTTGTATATTCGAGGTCTTCTTCGGGGGCGGTGATGATGAGGTTGGAGATCCAGGCAGAGGCAAAGAAGCGCTCCAAGGTGCGGATCAGGATGGGGATGCCCGCCAGCTCGATAAATTGTTTTTTGATGGCGGATAGCATGCGGGTGCCGCTGCCGGCTGCGGTGATGATGGCGGTGTTCAAGCTTTCCATAGATAAAACACCCCTCTTTCCTCACGCTTATGCTCTATCTTGCCAGCTGTATTCAGCTCCCGCAACAGTTTGGAGACCTCATTGATATGCGTTCCCAGGGTGATGGCGAGGTCTTCAGCAGTGCAGGGACGGCGCTGCAGCGTGGAGGAGATTTGAGCCAACATATCCGCGGAACCTTCATATTCCAGGTGTGCCGCAGCCTTGGCGATGATTTCCACCGGAGTGGTAAATTGGGTTTGAAAGAATGCCTTGATCTCTTGTAGTAGAGACAGTGGCGCCGCCTGCACCCATTCCTCGGCACCGGGTCTGTCCAAAGCGTTTAGCTGCACCTTATCCGGCCTTATTTGGGAGATGGCACGGGAGAGGGCGATCAGCTCTTCCTGGCTGTCGTTGATACCGGCGATGATAAACACCTCCAGCCACATCTCCCCTTTATACTCCTGCCGAAATGCTATCAAACTGGCAATCAGCTCCTGCACCAACAGGTCTTTTTGGGGACGGTTGATAATCTCATAACCGCGCTGGGTGGCAGAATCCAGGGAGGGTAATACCAGGTCGCAGGGCAATGCCTCTGCTTTCACCACGGGATCATAGAGCAGGGTGCCATTGGTGAGTAGTGCCAGTTTATACTCTGGATATCGGCTTTTGATGTGTTGCACCACGCGTCCAAAGCCAATATTCAAGGTTGGCTCTCCTGCTCCGGAGAAGGTGATATAATCCAAGCGTGGATGGCTGATCAAAAAGTGATCCAGCTCCTCTAAGATCTCATCTATGGGGATATATTCATTGCGCATGGTAACCAGATGGGTGGTGTTTTGCACCTCGCAATACACACAGTTTAGGGGGCAATATTTATAAGGAACCAGATCAACCCCCAAAGACAGCCCCAGCCGTCTGGAATTAACAGGTCCAAAGAGATGGCGATAGCGTTTCACTTTAGAATGTGGTTCCAAATTGGAGGTGAGGCTCCCAGCCGCCTTCATCGAGGTTGTAGGCATAATCAAAACCAATCAAGCCAAAGGGACTGCGGATGCGGACGCCGGCTCCGGCACCTTTGCGCAGCTCCAAAAAGTTAAAGTCTCTCAGTTTGTTATAGCTATTTCCCGCATCAAAGAAGGCAACGGCGATAATCTGATCTCCGGCAATGGGATATCCCATTTCTGTGGAAAAGATAATGGCGCGCGTTCCTCCGCCTGCGGGTCCAATTGAACGATCCGGATAGCCTCTGATGCCATCCACTCCGGTTCCTCCCAGATAGAATTTCTCATCAGGAGGGGCATCGTTGCTGCGTCCATAAGCTGCCACATAGCCAAAGCGCCATTTATTGCGCAGGGTCAGCTTTTCCCACGCTTCTGCATACCAATTCACTTGGAAGATCTGTTTAAAATAATCAAAGTCTCCGCCCAAAGGACCGCCGGCGACCTCTGAAAACATGGTAATCTGTGTGCCGCGGGTGGGGAAGAAGACATTATCACGCGTATCCCGGCTAAGGGTGCCGCTGAGCGCGGAAGTGTAGCGCCAGCTAAGGGAATCCAGCTCTATCAGAGTGGCATTTGCCAGGGGATCTCCCAACACCTTATCCATATCCGTGATGCGGTATTTTTTGGAATACAAAGAGTATCCTGCCACCAAGCGGGTTCTATCCACCCAAGGCAGGTATTGCCCCAACCTGAGGCTGGCGCCGCGGGTGTAGATTTTATAGTAGAACGAGCTCCAATCCCTCTCCGTATAATAGATATTGGTGCCCAAAAGCATATCTGTATCATAGAGATTGGGATTGGTGAAGCCAAATTCAAAATTCTGTGTGTTCTTACCAAATTCCCAGCTGAGGTTGCTGGACCAATTATTGCCAAAGAGGTTGTTTTGAGATACAGAAAGCTGTCCCACAAACTTATCCTGGCTGTTATAGCCCACACCCCCGTTTGCCATACCGGAGGCCTTGTCGATCACATCCAGATACAGGTCGATATCCCCGTCGTTATTGATGGGGCGATAATCCAGCGAAATATCCGGCTCAAAAAAGCCCAGATTATAGATATTCTGCTGGCTGCGGATCACCTGGCTCTGGCGAAAATAATCTCCGGGAGCCACTTCCAGCTGACGGCGGATCACCTTTTCCTTGGTGCGCCGGTTGCCCGTGATGTGTATCTGGCGAATGCGTGCCCGGGGACCTTCATTTACCATCAACATCACTTCCAGCTCGTTATCACGCTTTATCTTTTCATGTTCGATTTGTGTATAAATAAAGCCTTCATCAAAATACATCGCATACACCAAGCCCAGTTGCTTTTCAAACTTTTCTTCGTCGAAAGGCTCGCCATTTTTGAGGGTGAATTTGCCGAGGATGGCATCCGTGGTAAAGTGATCATTGCCCTTCACACCGATATCGCCCAAGATATAGCGCTCCCCTTCCCGCACCTGTATTTCCAGATGCAATTCCTTGTCATTGATAGGAGTAAGCTCCCAGGGACCGATGCGCACATCCACATAGCCGCGCTGCTTGTAATAATTGGCAAGATTCACCAAGTCTGCATCAAACTTTTCCTGTTCAAAGCGTCCGGAGCGCAGCAGCGAGGCGGGTTTGGTCTTCATCCTCTTCTGCAGGGCTTTGGCATCCATCTCTTCATTGCCGATAAAGCTGATGCTGGAGATTGCCACCCGCTTGCCTTCCTCCACCTCCACTTTCACGCGCATCCTGTTGTCTTCTGAAAGATGTTCATACACAATCACTTTGGCATTGCTAAAGCCTTTGCTTTGATACTCTTTAAAGAGTCTGTGCTGGATGCGGGTATTCTGGTAATCATTCCAAAAGCTGCCTATTTTGAGCCCCAAAAGCTCGTCTATCCGGTCTTTTTTGATGGCCTTGAAGCCGATAAAATCTATCTGGGTCAAAACGGGGTTTTCCACTATGCTAAAGATGAGATTCACCCCGGTGCGATATTCCTCGGAAAACACCCGGATATCCTTGAACACACCCATTTTATAAAGGGTTTTGATGGCTTGTGCCACCGCCTCCGGATCCAGGAGGTCTCCCACCCTGATGCCGATGGCAGAGGTGACCAATTCTGGAGAGATGGTCTTGTGACCTTCCACCCGGATGGAGTATATGGTTTCACCCTGTGCTGCCAAGCTCATAAAAGCCGTCAACAGCAACAGGCTCAACAAGATATGTTTAAAAGACATGCGCGTTTCCACCTCATAATTGAGTTATCAAACAAGTTCTTTGAAGTGCCGTATTTAGTAAAGTCTTTTTTTGCCCCATATACCGATACTGCGATTCTTCCCCTCAATCTGCTCCCCTTTTTCCCCTTGCTTGCCTGTTAACCACCCTTGTCACTCCTTTGTCTCGACAAGGGTGAGACAAGGGTGGTGCAAGGGTGGTTAACAAGGAAGAAGTGATTTTGGGTAACACTGGCTTTCAGCCGGTCGTTCCACCGGTTTTAACCGGTTTTAAGATAAGGACTTACCACTTTTTTAACACCGTGTTAAAAAACATAAATCATCAACCTATGTCTGTCTTCCAAACCTAATTCTTGTAGTTCGTGTAATCCGTTGTTAATTCTGGGACTTTAGACGGTCTTTGAAGCATGCGAGCAAAATTATTTAACAACATGGTAGCAATGGTCTTACGCAAGAGTAACCCCGCTGGTTTTAGCCTGTTTACGAAACACCTGTAAGCTATGGGGACAGGTATTTGTTTTAAGGACAGGTGATAGTTTTGAGGGATATTATCAATGAAACATATAATAAAAATAGAAATGTTGCTTTAATTAAAAAACCGGTTAAAACCGGTGAAACGCCCGGCTAAAAGCCAGGGGGTACAATACACCCGAAACCTAAGCCAGCCGCTTGCCGGCGTCTTTTATTTAACCACGAAAAATACCAAAATACACGAAAGAGTTTTGAACTATGAAATTCACGAATTACAAGGGTTTCTTTAATTCAAAATAGACTTGGCATAGACCCTTCGAGTTTTAAGCAAGAGAGGATCACCAAGGACCGTCATCAAAATAACAATTAAAAGGATTGGGATAATTATGCGTAGCACTATTTATTGCTGGCGGTGGCTCAATAGGATCTATATAAATCCGTACCGGTCCATAAAATTGTGAAGCAATGTAGTCAACTGCTTCCAACCAATAATAGTAAGTCCCAGGTTCCACTTCGCGGTCTTCGAATACATAGGTTTGAACGCTGCTGTTATTGGTGGCTGGAATCATTATAGGAGTTATCATCATAGAAGTTTCTTGATTGTTATTTTGAGAACGATAGATGCGAAAACCAATCATTCCCGTTTCGTATTCTGTTATCCAATTAAGTTTGACAAAATGCTGTGCAGTTAGTGAAACCGTAAATGCCAGCAATTTAAGTCCTTTTGAATCATTTTTATCTGATAAACCTATCATCCTCGATCCACTGCTTGACTCAAAATCATAATTACTATAATTCATAAGATCCCAATTCAGGTCCAACCTATTTCTGCCATTTTTGATATTGAAAAAATGCTGTCGTGTTTCTTCCCCATCTGGGGTGGACACCAATACAACCATGGTGTTTGAAGTATTACTAAAACTCCTACCTCCAATATTTCTCCCAAACACATCATACAAACGAATTTCATCTGTACAATACAACACTGGAAAAGGCACAATATCATCACTTACTATCATGCCCCTATGATTGGTTATGTACTGGGCTTCTTCTGTCAAAAACTCACCAAACTTATACGCCAGACTTGATTTGGAAAAAAGCAAAGAATCAGCAACATTATAGTAGCTTAATATAATCTTATAAATCCCATCTCTAACGTTTTCTCCAGCATCATTTTTTGCATCCCATGATGTCGTATGATCACCTCTCTGGACTACTTCATTTAGTAACTTTCTAACTATATTACCAAAATAATCTTTTACTAAAACCTCCACTCGGCATGTGTCAGCGTTGGTCCACCTAACTATAGTGGATGCTCCGCTGCCAAGGGAACTCGTGACAAAGCTCTTGTAATCTTTTTGAAAGATTGATACCTTATAACCATGTAATGGTTTGGAGCTCGAGTCTTTGAGTGATATTTCAATCGAAAAAGGCTCTTCCTGCGTTTCCGGTTTTACAGAATTGCAAGATGAAACAATTAACAAAATTGAAAACAAGCAAATGACTGACAACCTATACACCACTTCTACTCCTTATTAATCATCAAGTTATACGTTTTTCTATGCACCCTTTTCCCGCACCATAAAAGTTGAAGCCGGGCAAAGGAAAGCCAGTGCAAATTAATTTTATATTTAAAAAACAAGCTCTGTTTATCGCTACCCATGTTTCATGGTAATCCATGATTAACTAATATTTATGTTTCGTTTTTTTGTCAATGCTTAAAGCTCGCTTCGCTCGCTTAGATGTTACAAATGCCAAGTCTATTTTGAATAATGTAGCCAATCAAATGCGGATAAACCCACGGTAGTACCCCTACATGATGTCTGCACCCATGTACAGAAGAAAGATTTTTGCCAGCCTCTTCTTTGCGCATACGCTCAATGGCGCTCTCGACACCTCCAGGAGGCGATTTATGAGACAGTCAGAGGGTGGCTGGAGGTAGGGTAAGTTGCCCAAACCATAATAATCTTTACATCCCCGCTATCCCCTCCCTTAGCGGCTCTTCCATGTCCGCAGAGTGTCTCCTGATTTCGTTCATATCCAGCCAGTTCCACATCTCCTTGATCAGTTCTTTGGTGTCATCTTCACAGCTGAGCGTGGCTCTAAGGTAGTTTTTCAGGCGGGGTTGTCCGCCGATATCCCTCAGGGCGATATCGCGGGTTTTGAGGTATTGGAAGAGCTGCGGGGTTTGTTCTCCCACGGTGAAAGCCAGGAAGTTTGTGTGGGAGGGTTGCACCGTCATTTGGGGCATGATTTTGATTTGGTGATAGGCGTCCTGGCGCAGGGCGCTGATTTGGGCTACCTGCTGTCTGAAGGCGGGGATATTATCCAGGATGCTGAGGGCAAATGCCTGTGCCAATACGCTGCTGTGGAAGGTGATAAACACCTTGCGCAGGTTGTAGATATTGGAGGCGGAAGAGATGGCATAGCCAAAGCGCAGGCCCGCTCCGGAGAAGGCTTTGGAAAAGCTGCGCACCAAGATCAGGTTGGGATGGCGCTCCAGCTCGTCGATGAGGCTTTCGCCGGAAAACTCGTAATATGTTTCATCCAAGAGCACCAGTTTATCGGGCAGGGCCTCCACGATGGTGCGCAAATCATCTTTGGGAAAGAGATTGCCCGTGGGATTGTTGGGGTTGCAAAGTATCGCCAGTTTGCAATCCGGATGGGAGGCAGCGGCAATATACTGTGCAGGATCCAGGCGGAAATCCTCGTCTAATTCCACAAAATGCATGCCCATGCCCACCATATCGGTATAGGTTTTATAATCAAAATAGGAGGGTGCCGGGCTCACGGCAAAGCTGCGTTCATCTTCTCTAACGCTCAAAATCGTGTGAAAAATCATATCATCAGCACCGTTCCCCCACACCAGGTTTTCCGGCTGCATCCCATGCCCCACATAATCTGCCAGTTTCTGCCTTAGTTCATCTGCCACGGGCGATATATAACGGTTTAATTGTATATCCTGCATACGCTTTAGAAAATCATCCTGAACCACTTCAAAGGGATTCATACAGCTCTCGTTGAGGCACATCATGCGTTTACGCTGAGGAACATCCACCACTGAAGGTTTTTTATCTATTAAGTCTTTACGAAAGAGTTTTACCATGATCGTCTCCTTTTTTGGTAGATAATCTAAGCGGGGTTACATGTATTGTAAAGTGAAAAGTTTATGTGATAATGAGTGATTTGTGTTCATGGGTGTTTGCTGTCACCGTCTGGAGTGCCCATATTTACTCAAACAATCGATTTATTCAAGCATGGGAGATTGGGTTAGATCTATCACTTGTTGAGCCACCAGTACGATAAATCCCCTTGTAACGCTTCTCTTCACTGTTTCAAGATCAATACCCATATTTTCATTGACATCAATTGAATTATTCAAAAACTTGGCATTATCAGATATGTAATCGTGTTTAAAAAAAAGGAGTTATCTAATGTTAACCAAAGAAGAAGCAGATCAATTGATTGAATGCCCCAAGATTTCCATAGATAAAAAGAAAGAACATAAAGATCTTGATGTACTGATCAGTGGGGTATCTCCAGTCTTTATCACAATGCTCTCTTTAGAAGACAAAGATATGCGCTTTGTATTACATATAAAACAAAGCCCAAAGATGTATCTCAAACTCACGCTTCATTTTCAGACGGTTGATAATTCCATCCCCTTGATTCGGATTGATTATGGAGCCGGCCATAAGAACCCTGAAATTAGTACAAATAACGTTCCAAACACTCTAATACAATACCAGGGTAAGAGATTTGAAAATAATGAGGCGCATATCCACTATTATGTGGAAGGCTATGCGTTAAGATGGGCAATACCGCTTTCACAAGATGGTTTTCCCATCAAAAGCATTGATTCATTAGAGGACATCAAAAAAGCTATCCTTGCCATGGGGAATTTGGTAAATCTGCAGACAAAACTGCATATTGATATTCAAGAGGAGGCATTATGAAAAGCTCCATCTCTGTTTTAGTAGAAGAGTTCTACACATTTCTACGCAAAAATACACTTATCACGGCAGATACAAAAAGTGAGTGGACCCAGATATCCACACCTTTTTTGAACACATTTAACGATAGCATTGAGATATATGCGAAAAGAGAAGGTGATAAAATAATACTCTCCGATGATGGTGAAACGCTTTATAACCTTGAATTAGGTGGTGCATCAATCACAAGATCACAAAAGCGTAAACAATACCTGGATAACATATTAAACAATTATGGGATAACCCTTGCTGGTGCCTCAGAATTGACTGTGGTTGCAAATGAAAAGTCTTTTGCCCAAAAAAAGCTCAATCTCTTATCAGCCATTTCTGAAGCCAATGATCTTTATGTACTTTCAAAGCATTCTGTGGAATCAGTTTTTAAAGAAGATGTACAGAAATACTTGGATGAACAAGGCATTATCTATACCCCACACTTTATCTCCAAAGGCAGCACGGGGCTGGAGTTTACTTTTGATTTCCAAATCGCCTACCAACATACAGAGATTGTTATCAAAGCGTTCAACACTATAAACAAAATGAACTTACCTCAATTCCTTTTTACCTGGAATGACATACAGCCCGTGCGCGAGAGACTTTCAAACAAAAAAGTGATTGCTCTTGCCATAGTAAATGACGTTGAGCGTGCTGTTAAGGCTGAATATATTGAAGCCATCTTTAGTAAAAACGCCCAGTATCTACCCTGGAGCAAACGCCTGGAAACAGAAAATATCAATAAACTTAGAGCGTCATAAGTTATCTAAACCATACTAACCTATCAGCCTCCCACATATTTTGCAAAGTATTCATCTATCTCATCCCTTAGCTCCACGCCCACTTCCTCAAATACATCCAGAAGCTGCTCATAACATCCTTTTCCGCCCAAAAAGTCCCAGAATCCTTCTGCCACCAATAATTCCTGATCAATTTCTAACATCCCCAGAATTGTCCATCTGTCATATTTCTTGGGATGCTCGGGATTGTATGGAATAGCTATCAAGGTGTGGATTTTGGCGTTGGGATCATCAGCCAGCATAGCCGCTGTCCACTCCAGCATTGTTCGTTTAAATTCTCGATAAGCACCGGCGTTTGGTTTGGCAGTCTTGATATCAATTAGATAGATATCACCGGATGCGGATTGAAGTTTCAGATCAACTTTGGTGAGCTTCACAGTGTTCATCTGCCCTTTTTGACACACTTTACGAATCCGTTCAATTTCTGAAATCTTGTTTGGTGCGATGTCAGCAGCGCTAAGATCGTCCATGATATTTTGAATCACGGTCTGAGCTTCGGAGGAGATTTTGGTGCCAGCAGTTTGTTGTTTTTCTGAGGTTTCAAATCTGCTTTTGCCAATGCGAACAGCCACCGGTTCATAAATGGAGGTGCCAAAGTTTGTATTTAGTGACTGGATAAATGAATACAATGCCATTCTGTCTTTGCCAAGCAGTCTTGTGTGAAAGGGCATATAGCGTGGCTCTGGATTGTATTTTGCAAACTTGCTTCTTAGGCTATCGATCAGTATTTGTTTGATATCTGCAAATAGTTGGCTGTCTTTCATGCTTTACTTCCTGTCTTATCTTGTTTTAGGTGGAATATTATTTCTGAATACGCGCCTTTGTCTTTTTCAGTACGATTCAGGACGGGTCTTTTGAATTGGTTCACGATTTTCATGCCGGCACGCTTGGCAATCTCCGGGTAAAGATTGTATTTATCATTGGACACCAAGAATACATCGTAATCTTCTTTCAGATATGGCTTGGCGTTGATCAGAACCTGCGAGATCCCTTCCACATAGCTGTTTTGAGCTTCTTTGCCTTGCCCTTTATAAAGAGGTCCAATCTCCATCTCATCTTTACGTTCAAAACCGAACAGTTCATAAGCATAAGCGTGTTGTTCATGATAATCTATCATCCCCACATAGGGCGGAGAAGTAAAGATTCCTTTGATTTTATTCTCTTGGATTAGCTTGGCAAATTGAGGATCGATATTGTTCACCTTCTCGATAATATCTATATTGCGGCTGTCTCCGGTAATGCCCACCTGCTTGGTGTTGGTTCTCAGTTTATTAAACTGTTTCAGGCGTTTGATGGTGTCTTTTGAATAGGTTTTCCACCACTTTAAAATGGAAAATAGAGGTTTGCAGATTTTGCCATGCTTGGCACAATAATAGGTGGTGGTCACAGGTTCATTCAGGGTTGCCAAATCTGCATGGGTGGTAGCTCTGCAACTGCGCATAGTTCTGCTTAAGGTAAGAGCTACAATCCTTTTGGTGTTAGCATCGGCTATTGATTTGATATACCTGCTCACCATCTCCAATTCTTTTTTGATTTGGGCGATAAACCATTTATCAATAAAGCCTTGATGGCTATCAGTCAATAAATCTATCCCATACTCCTCGATGAGTGCTTGGTATTGTGGTAAAAACTCTGCTTCTTTGGGGAATGCATAGGCTTTTTCGTCTATTTCTCCAGTTCTGATTTGACGTTTATACTCAGGAGATGGAAAATACTTGCTGTTGAAACCTCTCAACGCTTGCAACAGCTTCTCTTCAAAGGCAATGGATTTGAGGGTATCGGGATTCTGGGATAGCATTGCAGTGATTTTATCAAATTCAGCCTGCACCAGGCCAAGATTATACTCATTAATCTTACATGCAGCCATCATGATATTAAATGCCGATATATCAATACCAACGGCATGAATACCCAGCTCGTTGGCTTGCACCAGGGTGGTGCCGCTGCCCACAAAAGGATCTAACACGATATCACCCGCCTCAAAAAAGACTTTATCCTTGAATTTATCGGTATGAGTATCCAAAAAATATTCAACCAATTGAGGGATAAACTTACCCTTATAAGGATGCAAGCGATGGACATGCTTTGTGGTTTCCGCTTCCCGATACTGGTCAAAAGAAAGCGCCCAGTTCAGGTCCTCGCCCAAAATCTCTGTCCATTCTTCTCTTTTGTTAGAGTGATAGTTTTGATAGTATTCCTTCAACTCTGCCTTGGAGATCATCACAGAACTGTTTTCTTCGAATTTTTTTATTCTGCCATACTGAACCAGATAGCTGATATTGGAGGGCGTGACCTTCTTTTGCAGATATGTGCTTGCCCACTTACTTGCGTCTCTGATACTTATAAAGTCTGTCGCTTCCATATTTTATCTTGTCCTTGATATACATTCTTGTGTTTACTACAATACAATGACGTTTATAAAGCAACTGCTTTTATGTCAATAAAAACCTCAATAAACCAAGCATCAAGCTTCCGTTTTTGTATCCCCCAAAAGCTGCCAATCCCCCACCCCTACACCCCATTATCCCCGGGCATATAATATTGCACGAATAAACCATTGCTACTTTCTCTTATATGGTAAAATGGGAGTGGTTAACCATATGTGAATATATACCCTTACCCATCTCATCCGTTACACTGTAAAACTATTTACCTCTGGCAAATAGTGCCGCGTTTCCCTATGTATAGTAGAGGCTGTCTTATTAACCACCCTTGTCTCACCCTTGTCTCTCCCTTGTCAGGGCAAAGGAGGCACAAAGGTGGGGAAAGGGCGGGTAGTGACATGTACTCAAAAAAAACAAAGAAAAGGAGATAAAAACATGGAAGTAAAACTTGCATTTGAACAATGGGCCTACAGGGGCAAATGTGACGGCTTGGTGTATTATTACAACAGAAGATTGCGCAAAATGATAGCCAGGCGCTATGTGAAACCGCGTTATTCCAGCGCCAACCAGAGATTGGGAGAAGGAGCCAAACACCTGAAGAGCCTGCAGCCAACAGAGCTTTTTATGCAGGATTGCAAAAGATATTGCCAGATTCATAATGCATATCTGAAGAAAGGTGAAAAACCGCTCAGCAATTCATATTCGCTATACATCAGGCTTATGTATGGGCAAGCCAAGGCTTTGGGGATAAGCGTGCTGGATTTGACGCGGCAGATGATAGAGGATACTCCCCTGCCCTGCCGCAGCATCAAAACGGCGGTGGAAGGGGGTTTGCTGCCAGAGATTCCCGGCTATCAGAAGCTGGATAAGATCTTGTGATATATGGTAAATCGGGGGGCAAAACACTCCGCCACAGAAGTCAGATATCCATGATGTGCAATATTTGGCAATAAAATAAAGTTTTTTGCACCACAAATTGCAATGGATAAGGCAAAATCAATTAAGTAAAAAGGTCGAGAAATGAATTTGAGACAGTTTTGGGCGCTTATGCTGATAGCTTTTATCGCATTGCCAGCCATTCTTGGGGCACAAACCCAGGTGGCAAATTCTTCTTTTTCACTGATGCGCAGTTCTGATGACGGCATCCAGCTTCGTTTTCAGCTTCCCACGTGGAAACTGGAGGAAACCAATGATGATGATGGCATTACCCGCCAAAGGGTGAAGATGGAGGGGGTGCCATATCTGTACCTCGATGAAACAGAGACTCTTCCCGTCTTTAGCACCAGCATCGCCATCCCCTATCAGGGCGGAGTGAGCTTGGAAATAGCAAACACAGCCAGCCAAACGCAAGCTTTGGATGGCACAGATTTTGACGTGCTTTTGAGCCGGGAAAGAGCCATGGGACGCCATCTGGAACAGCTGTACCCCGCGCAAAGCGTAATCTTGGGTGAACCGATGATAATGCGGGATTTTCGCATCGTGCATATCAACGTGCATCCCTTCCAGTATGATCAGGAAGAGCGTCAATTGCGGGTGAATGAATCTGTGGAGATCGTGCTCAATTTCACTTCCACCCCTTCCATAAACGAGATGGAGGCGCCCAGCAGCTATTCCAGCGTGTATGAACCCCTTTATCGCGATCTCATCTTGAATTACGAGCAGGCGTTAAACCGCAATGCCAGCTTCAGCACTCCCCGGATGTTAGTGATTTATGGCAATTATAACGACACCATCTATCAGAGCAAAGTGAATGAATATGTGGATTGGAAAAAGCAGCGCGGCTTCATCGTAAATGCAGTGAGCACTGCCACTACGGGCACCAGCAGCAGCGCCATCAAGACCTATATTCAGACCCAATACAACAACACCGCCACCCGTCCGGATTATGTGGTTTTGATTGGCGACTCTGGCACGGGCAATATGCAGATTCCCACCTTTAGTAGCTATGTGGATTATGAATACACCTGGCTGGAGGGTAATGATCAGCTGGGTGACGTGATCATCGGGCGTATCTCCGTGGAGAATACGGCGCAGATGATCAATTACATGGCAAAAGTGGCGGTGATGGAACAAAACCTGAACCTCAATAACAGTGCCTTTTTGGATAGAATGGTATTGGTGGGGCACACCTCGCCCTCCGGCATTTCCACCATCTATACCAATGAATATGTGGCAGATATCTCCAGTGCCGTAAATCCTGACTATACTTACACCAAGGAATATGGTGGCAGCGTCAGCAATTCCAATATCACCAGCTCCATCAACCAAGGTGTGGCTTATTATAATTACCGGGGTTGGATCAATATGAATGGCTGGCCCAATGATATCTCCAACCTAAACAACTCCAATAAACTGTTCCATGCCGTGTTTCTTACCTGTTCCACCGGTGGTTTTCATAACACTGAATCCACCACGGAAAAAGTGGTGAGGCACGGGGATCAAGCCAATCCGCGCGGTGCCTACACCGCCATTGGCATGTATGGGGCATCCACCACCACCCCGCAAAATAACTGTTTGGATATGGGCATCTTCCACAGCATCATGAATGTGGGGGTGCGTGATATGGGGTCTGCCATGCTGTATGCCAAGCTGTATCTGCATGCCGTGTATGGTGTCAGCAATCCCAGCTATGCCCAGGAGCCTGCCAAATATTGTAACTTGATTGGTGACCCCACTGGCATCGTGTATGTGGGGGCACCCTCCAGCTTCGATGTGACGGCACCTACCTCTGTCCCCGCCGGCACCAGCCACGTGGCGGTCACTGTAAAAGATGCCGACCTGCAACCCGTCTCTGGCGCCAGAGTGACGCTTACCAACACCGCTGGCGCTCAGATCATTGGCTTTTCCGGCACGGATGGCGTGGTGAGCCTGGCTTTGCCGGCAGGTGCTACGGGCAGCCTGAACCTGACCGTGAGCAAGGATGATTTTAAGGCATATACCAGCAGCGTGAGCGTTGATGCAAGTGGCGGCTTGGTGTATGATGCAGGCTTGATTGATGACGATAATTCGGCTCCATCCTCCGGTAATAACAACCAGATCATCAACGCGGGGGAGACGATAGAATTTTTTGCCCAGCTCAAAAACAACAGCAGTGTTAGTCACAGACCTACAGGTTATGTGATCATGAATGATCCTTACCTCACCTTAGTGGGTTCGGACAGGGTTACATATCCCACCATAGCTGCGGGGCAGACGGACGTGCATGCCAATGCCATCGTATTCAGCGTGGCAAGAAACTGCCCTGATAACTATGAAACAGGCTTTAACCTGCAAATGAACAGCAACCTGCAGAGCGTGAATGTGTGGGTGCCCATCACCGTGAGCAGCCCCCAGCTTGAGTATATGTCTCATACCTTAATTGGCTCCTCTGGCAATGTCATCAAACCCGGCGAAGAGTTTCCGCTCACCATTACCCTCAAAAATATCGGCTCTGTAAATACAGGCGCTTTGAATGCCACCTTGCGCAGTGATGATCCTTTCTTTACAGTGCCGGATTCCCTGGGGTATTATAGCAATATCGCGGCAGGGCAGAGCCTTGGCAACAGCAGCAATACCTTCACCGTGCACGCCCGTGGCTCCAGCATCGTGGGGATGATCGTTCCCCTTACCTTGGAACTGAGCAGCTTTGGCGGGTTTTCTCAAACACTAAATTTTGAGATCATGGTGGGTGAGCCCGGAGCGGGACATCCCCTGGGTCAGGACACCTACGGATACTTTATCTTCGATGATGGGGATACCTTCTACCAGCAGTGCCCCATTTATCAATGGGTGGGCATTGCCCCTGCGGAAGGTGGCAGCGGCGTGGCACTAAATATCACCGATCCGGGAATCCATGGCGACGAGGGAGACCAATTGGGAGCCACAACCATCCAAACGGTGGATTTGCCCTTCAATTTCAGGTTTTATGGGGTGGAATACAGCCGTGCCTCGATCTCCTCAAACGGGTTTATCTCCTTTGGGGAAACCACCAATTCAGACTGGCGCAACTGGCGCATTCCCGATGCCGGCGGACCCAACCAGATGATAGCAGCATTTTGGGATGATCTGGAATTTGGCGGTGATAGCGGGGTATATACCTATCACGATACTGTGAATCACAACTTTGTGGTGGAATGGTACAAATTGCGTTCCGGCTATGACCGCAGTTCCGAAGAGACGTTCCAAGCCATCCTTTATGATCCCACCTATCATCCCACCCACACCAATGATGGGCAGATCAAACTGCAATACAAGGTGATCAACAACATCGATACCGGCACAGCCGGAGAAGGCAACCGACCGCATGGCAATTATGCTACAGTGGGCATTGAAAATCACACCGGTACAGTGGGTTTGGAATATACTTTCAACAATAGCTATCCTGATACTGCCAAGATACTGACAAATGAGATGGCGCTGCTGATTACCACACGTCCCATCTTGCCTGATTATGCATATTTGGGGCTGTTGGATGTGCAGGTGCTGGATCCCAACCACAACGGGATTTTGGAGCCCGGAGAGACGGCGTCTGTGGTGCCCGTGCTGAATAACTATGGCTTGCAAAATGCCCTTGGTGTATCTGCCACTCTCAGTACCACCGATCCCTATATCACCATTAACAATTCCTATAGCTCCTATGGCAATATCAACGCCCAGGCCAGCGGGACTCCCCTGCAAAACTTTGGCGTGAGTGTGGCGGCAAACTGTCCCACGGGGCACAGGGCGCAATTTGTGTTGCAGGTAAACAGCGTTGGTGCCTCCTGGACCTTGCCCTTCATGCTGACGGTACACTCGGCAGAGTTTTCCCTGCAAAACCAGATAATCAGCGATGGCGGGGGCAATAACAATGGAATTTTAGATCCGGGGGAGACGGTGAGCCTCAGCATCCGGCTCTATAATGATGGGCTGGTGGCTGCGGCGGCGGGTAGTGCAACCCTCAGCTCCAATTCCCAGGGAATTACCATCAATAATGGCAGTTCCAGCTTTAATGCCATTGCACCCGGAGATTATGCCACGCTCAATTTTAACCTCAGTGCTGCGGAAACGATTACCACTGGCTCCTTGATCAACCTCAATTTCAATATCAGTTCCGGGATGTTGACCTATACACAACAGAATGTATTGGAAGTGGGTGCGCCCATAGTGCTTTATATCGGCAGTGGAAGCGATCAGCAAACCTATCCCTTGGATAGATATTACAATTACAGCAGCAGCGAAGGGATTTATCTGTCATCAGAAATCAATATGCCCTGCCTGATCAAGACTTTGGCGTATGAAAAGACATCCGGGGCCGATACCAATCCCATCCAAAACGTGCAGATTTATATGAAAAACACCTCTGAGACCAGCCTTGCTTCCGGTAGCTATGACCTCACAGGGTACACATTGGTCTATACCGGAAACTTCCCCAATACTGCCACGAGCGGCTGGATGGAAGTGACTCTGGATGAGATGTTCTTCTATGACGGCTTGGAAAACCTTGCCATCCTGGTGCTAAAAGGACATCAATCTTATATTACTAATTACCCCTATTGGAAATATACCACCACCACAACCCGTGCCAGGCATGGACGCAGCGACGGTTCTCAGCCTGTTTCCTTGAGTGCCAATAGCAACCTGCCCAATCTCCAGCTCAGGATATTCCCGCAATATGATGCCCAGCTGCCACCTCGCTATTTTGAGGCTTTCCCCAGCCATCAATCTGTGGTCTTACAGTGGCAGGAGCCGGCTGTGGGTAATCCCAGCGCTTACAAGATATTCCGCAACAACGCACTTTTGACCACGGTGGCGGGGTTGTCTTATACAGACTTAGCTGTGAGCAATGGCACCAGCTATACCTACTATTTGAAATCCGTGTTTGACGATGGCGATTCCGACCCAACAGAACCCATCACCGTCACACCCAATATGATGCCGCCCACCAACCTGACTGCGGCTCCTGGTAATAACGTGGTACTGTTGGAGTGGGAACTGGCAGAGGGGCGCGGTGGCGAAGAACGGATGGGCGCCAAGAGCCGTGCCATTAGCTCCTACAAAATCTATCGTAATGGCGTAGCCCTCACCACCGTTCCCACCCATACCTATCTGGACGAAAACGTAGCCAATGGCAATACCTACAGCTATTATGTGACCACTGTTTACACAAATCCCGCCGGTGAATCTGCACCCTCGAACACGGTGAGCACCACGCCCAACCCCATCACCTCTGTGGTGATAGGAACGGGAACCGGCAGCACTGGCAGTTCGACGGCTTCGCCTATCAACGTATATTACAAGAGCCTGCATGGGCAAAGCGTATATACGCGGGCAGAGCTGAATGCGGCAGGCATTATCGGCAGTTCCACCATCACCCATATCGGCTTTAATATTACTGGGACGCCAGGCTATGCGATGCCTAATTTTAAGATTCGCATGGGGCATACCAGTGCTACCAATGCCTCCAGCTGGATTTCCACCGGTTTGACCCAGGTGTGGATTGCACCCTCCTACCAGCCAACGGCAACCGGTTGGGAGATGTATCAATTGCAAACGCCCTTCCTCTGGAATGGAACGGATAACATCGTGGTGGATACAGCCTTTGGCTTGACATCTGCTTGGTCGAGCTCTGGCACTGTGCAATACACATCCGTCACCAGCGGCTATAGATACATGCGCAGTGATAGCGCAGATTATTCCGATATGTTCAGTGGTGGGAGCGTAGAGAATAATAGACCCAACCTCAAGATCAACTTTGTAAGTGCAGATGCAGAAAATCAGCCGCCGCGTAACTTTAGCGCCAGCGCCAGCCATAGATCGGTGAGGCTCTCCTGGCAGGCTCCCGCCTCTGGCAGCCCCACGGGATATAAGATCTACAGAAACAATCTGCTTTTGACCACCGTCACCACCTTGACCTATACCGATACGGCGGTGAATAATGGCAACACCTATTCCTATTACCTGAAGGCGATGTATGGCACGGCGGAATCTGTGGCAACGGAAACCGTGGACGCCACACCCAATGCCCTGGCACCCACCAACCTGCAGGCAGTATCTGGCAATGGCACAGTGGCTCTCAGCTGGATGGCTGCCGAGGGACGCGAGGCAGACGGGGAATTGGAGACGGCAGGCAGAGCGCAAAGGGTGATTAGCAGCTACAAGGTGTATCGTGATGGCATCGCTTTGGGCACGGTGACAGGCACCAATTATACCGATGATGCTGTGGTGAATGGCGTCACCTATACCTACTATGTGACCACCGTTTATACCAATCCTGCGGGTGAATCCGCCCCCTCCAACAGCGTGGAGGCTACTCCCAGCTCCTTAACTTATGTCATCATTGGCACGGGCACACAAATCACCGGGGGACAGCAAAATGCACCGCTCAATATCTGTAATAACAGCGTACACGGCCAATTGATCTATACCGCTGCCGAGATGAACGCCGCGGGAGTGACGGGTCCTGTTCTGATCACTGGATTGGGCTTTGACCTGGTGACTGCGCCCGCCCTGCCTTTGCCAGACTTTATCGTGAGAATGAAACATACGAGCGCCGTCAATGGCAATGTGTGGCAAGATGCCACGGGACTGGTGACCACCTATAACAATCCCAGTTATATGCCCACTGCCGGCGGATGGACCATGGTGGAATTCCACACTCCCTTCCTCTGGAACGGGGTGGATAATATCTTGGTGGATACTGCCTTTGGTTTGGTGAGCCAACTCAGTCAAACGGGCACCATGCGCTATGAAACCATGACAGCTGGTTATCGCTTTGCCTGGAACAATACCATAGATCAAACTGATGTTTTTGAAGGCGGTACAGCGGTATCCAGGCGCTATAATATCCGTTTTGCCCTGCAGGATCCTGTGCTTGAATTGGAGAGCCCGGTGGTATCAATCCAGATGGTGGGTGCCAACCGTCGTTTGAGCTGGGCAGAGGTTCCCAATGCCAGCCGCTATCTGATCTTCAGAGCGGATGATCCCTTGGGCAGCTATGTCCAAATTGGCAGCACCAGCCAACAGTATTATATCGATAATGCGGTTCTGCCGCGTGCCTTCTATCAGGTGCAGGCTGTGAATCCTTAAGACAGCAACCATATAAATTGAAGATCCGGGGATAACGGTTATTTAGCTTGTTATCCCCGGTTTTGTCGTGTGTGCATCCGGCTGTGTTATAGAGACATGATAGATGCGGGTAAAATGTTCTTGACAAGCAAACAAGGCTCTATTATCTTGCCATTTCATGTATAAAAATCACCGAGGTATCCATAAATGACCCAGCCCCTTAAACTGCAAGTGCCGCTGAGGCTTGGCTTCAAGCGCCGTGGTAACCGCATGAAAAACTTTCGTGCACACATCCCCGTATATCTGGAAAAGCGTAATTTCATCGTGAAAACTGCCGATAGCGCCGAGGAGCTGCGGGCAGCTTTGAGGCTGAGACATGAGGTGTTTTTGGAAGAGCTGTTGCAGCGCAAAAAGAAGAGTGGATTCGATGTGGATAGATTTGATAAGACCTGTGACCATCTCTTGATAATCGACAAACGCAACAACATGGTGATAGGCACCTACAGGCTGCAATCCTCCCTGCACACCAAACGCTGGTATACCGCCACCGAATTTAATATCAAACAAATCACCAAAAAGCTGCCGGGGAACAAGCTGGAATTAGGGCGCGCCTGCGTGCATCCTGATCATCGCAATGGGGTGACGATAGCGCTGTTGTGGGCAGGGATTCATGCCTATATGACCGCCAGCCAGACGGAATACCTCTTTGGCTGTTCCAGCATCAATACCACGGATAACAACGATATCAAGGGGATCTACCACTTTCTGAGAGAGGGCGGATACCTCACCAAGGAATACCGCGTGAGACCTCGTGGAAAATTCAAGGTACCGGGCTTTGACCGTTACATCCGTAAATATAAAAACCGCTTTCCCGCCATGGAAGTGCAGGTGCATAAAGATAAGATTCCGCCGCTACTGAATTCCTATCTGAAGGCGGGCGCCAAAGTGTGTGGCAATCCGGCATTGGACCGTAATTTCAGGTGTATCGATTTTCTCACCCTGCTCAGCGTGCAGGATATCGGCGAGGTTTATCACCGCAAATATAAAAGCGAGTAAAGCATCCTCATGAGGATAAGCACCCTTCCCCATCTGATCATCAATGTCTCTGTATTGCTCGCTTATTATGTGTGGGCATGGGTGTTGAACGCTTGCACCCGCAATCCGGTGCGGCGCAGACAACGCGCCATCCGCTATACCAGCACCATGTGCCGGGTGTATATGAAGACGCTGGGCTTTGATGTATCCACCAAGGGCTGGGAAAACATTGAGGCACTGAAGGATAAACCCTGTCTGGTGGTGGCAAATCACGTGTCCTATACCGATATTTTGGTGCTCTCCTCGCTGCAACCCTTGGTGTTTATCACCAGCGTGGAGATGGGAAACAATCCCATTTTGGGCAGGATCACCCGCGTGGGGGGATGCCTGTATACGGATAGGAAAAAGCCGGTTGCCCTGCATCAGGAGATACAGCGCTTTGCCGATACCGTCAATGAGGGCTTCAAGGTGGTGCTCTTCCCTGAGGGGACCAGCACCGATGGCAAGACGGTGAGGGATTTTCGCTCCTCCCTTTTTCAGGTGGCAGTGGCTGCCCAAACCACCATCCAGCCCGTCTGCATCCGCTATCTTACCATCGATGGGCAACCCATGGATGATGGCAACCGCGACATTGTGTGCTGGTATGGGGAGATGGAATTTGTGCCCCACTTTCTGAAGCTGTTGAAACGCCGGGTGGAGGTGGAGGTAACCTTCCTGCCGCCCATACCGTATAATCCAGAGCTCAAGCGCTCTCAACTTTCAGTTCAGACACGTGAGCTGATCCTAAACACCTATCACCAAGATAAAGGAGTGGTGTGATGTCAGACGATAAGAACCGCCTTGGCCTTACAAAGATCAATTATCTGCTGTTGGTGCTTGCCGCCATCCTGCTTATTGTGGGTTATATTATTATGTCCTACAATGATATAAGTATATCACCCCTGATCCTGGCAGCCGTGTATGCAGCCTTGATTCCCCTCGCCTTACTGTATAAACCCAAGAAAAAGTAGCCAGTGAAACTGCTTTCCGATGAAACAGCAGCCAAACTAAAGGGACTGCAGCTATTTGCCAAAGGCATTGTGGAAGGCTTCCTGGTGGGGCTGCACCGCTCTCCCTATCATGGGTTTAGCGTGGAATTTAGCGACCACAGGGAGTATAACGAGGGGGAGCCACTGAAGGATGTGGATTGGAAGATAGTGGCGCGTACGGAGCGGTATTATGTGAAACGCTATGAGGAGGAAACCAACCTCCGCTCTTATATCCTCATCGATCACAGTCATTCCATGTTTTATAAGGACAAGGGCATCAGCAAGATTGAATATGCAACCAAGGTGGCAGCGGCACTGAGCTGGCTGATGATTTCACAAAAGGATGCCGTGGGGCTGGTTAGCTTCAATCATAAGATCACAAACAAGCTGGCACCCAAGGCATACCGAGGCTATCTGCCACAGATATTCCGTGTGTTGGCAGAGCTGAAAGCAGGAGGGGAGACCGATCTGGGCTTGCCGCTTACCGAGATGGCAGAATCCATCCGCAAGCGCAGCCTCATCGTGCTTATCTCAGACCTCTTGGATGATCCGGAGCGCATTATCCAAGGGCTAAAACAATTCCGCTCCCGCCATCATGAACTGTTGGTGTTTCATATCACTGATCCCATGGAAGAGGATTTCGACTTTCGTGGAGAGACGGAATTTGTGGATAGCGAGACGGGGGAGAAGCTGATCGCCACCGCCTGGCAAATCAAGAAGCGCTATCAGGAATACTATCAAGAGCATTTTGAGGAATTGAGGGCGGGCTTCAACCAATATCAGATTGAATATAACCCCGTCAATACGGCGATACCCCTCAATGACCTCCTCCTAAAATACCTCTTAAAGAGGAGAAAAGGATGAAGTTGATGTATCATGTGCTGCGCACTATCAAAAACGCTCTCAGGCGAGATTTGGGGCTTTTATGAGAAAGAGGCGGATCATCCCTGTTTCTCTGTTAAGCGAGAAGCTGATGCAGGCAGTGGGTAAAATATACTGTCAACCCGATACTGAAGTGATCAGATTGATCGAAGAAACAGCCTCCAGCGAGTCCAATCCCCTTGCCAGGGATATGTTGCAAAGTATTGTGGATAATACCCGTTATGCGGTCGAGGATGGAACTCCCTGCTGTCAGGATACCGGCTCTGTGGTAATGTTTATCGAGCTGGGAGAGGACATCAGTTTTGATCAAGGCAATGTAACTGAGCTTATTTGCGCCACATTGGAAGAAGCCTGGGAGAGATACTATCTACGTCGCTCCAATGTAGAGGAGCCTCTTATCTCAAGAAGGGTATTACAGAATAGAGTGGTGCCGATTATTCATTGGAAGCTGGTACCCGGAGACAGGGTAGAAGTGATAATAGGGCTGAAAGGCGGTGGTGCTGAAAACATGAGCGTGCAGAAGATGATGGCTGCCACTGCCACTGTAGATGAGGTGAAGGAATATATCGTTGAAGAAGTGGTAAAAACCGGAGGCAGACCCTGTCCACCCGTGATAGTGGGTGTGGGGATAGGCGGTAACTTTGAGGAATCTGCGTTATTGGCAAAACGTGCGCTCTTTGATCCCTTGGGCAGAAGACATCCGGATAAAGATTATGCAACCCTGGAGAATGATATATTGACATTGATCAATACCCGGGGGAGAGGTGTGATGGGGATGGGGGAGGGACCAACTGCACTGGCTGTTCACATCAGAACGAAGAGCTGCCATATTGCCTCGCTACCCCTTGCCATCAATCTTGACTGTCATGCTCACCGGCATACCCGCTTCGTTTTATAGGTTTCACGTGAAACATTGGAGATAATGTGCGCACCCTAAAACTTGATCTTCCCCTCAATCCTTCAATCATTCAGTCTCTTGATATCGGTGATAAACTGTTACTTTCCGGCGTCTTATATACGGCAAGAGACAAGGCGCATCAGCGCTTGCTCCAGCTCATCGCAGCAGGGGAGAGGCTGCCATTCGACCTCTCATCCAGCACTCTTTTCTATTGTGGACCCTCACCAGTGCCGCCCAATAAGATTTGCGGCGCTATAGGACCTACCACCAGCTCGCGGATGGATCCTTTCACTCCCACGCTCCTGGAACATGGCCTGCGGGTGATGATTGGCAAGGGTGACCGCAGTGAGGAGGTGCAAAAGGCTATCCGCCAGCACAATGCCATCTATCTGGTAGCGGTGGGTGGGGTCTCGGCACTGCTTGCCCGTTGTGTTACATCCTTTGAACTCTCTGCTTGGGAAGAGCTGGGTCCGGAGGCTATCTACAAGATGCAGGTGCATGACTTCCCCTGTTACGTGGGATATGTGTAGCCAAGCGCATTCAGATGCAGGGTTATGGATCATATGTGGTATTTAATATGGAGAATACTTAAATAGATGAAAAACGGACTTGTTTACCTCAAAGCAACAATGGCGATGCTCTTTTGGGCACTGACCTTTGTGTGGGTCAAATTCGCCTTCGAGGTGTATCGGCCCATGGAAATAGTATTTATAAGGCTGGTGCTTGCCTGTGTGATTCTCTTTGCTGTGATGTTGATAAGCGGACATTGGCAAAAGATAGAGCCAAAGGATTGGGGCAGGTTTATGCTGGTAGCCTTCTGTGAGCCCTTCCTGTATTTCATGGGTGAAACCAATGGCCTGCAGTACGTTTCCTCCACCCTTGGCTCACTTGTCATTTCCGTTATTCCCTTGGTTACAGCTTTGGTGGCATGGTTACTTTTGAAAGAAAGGATCACTCGCTGGCTGCTGGTGGGTTTGTTGGTTTCATTTGCAGGAGTGGCGGCAATGAGCATGGCGTCAGGGGATTTTAGCGCCACCTTCAAGGGATTGGCACTACTGAGTTTGGCAGTGGTGGGAGGGATGTTTTATGCCATCTTTGTCAAGCGTCTCACGCACAGCTATTCCGCTCTCACGGTGGTTGCTTGGCAGAGCTTCTTTGGGATGCTCTATTTCCTGCCTCTCTTTGCCATCTTCGAATGGAAGCATTTCGCACAAGTTCCGCATAGCATGATTCCCCTGGGCGCCGTAGCCGGAATGAGTGTCTTTGCTTCGGTGGGTGCTTTTCTTTTATATACCGGAGTGATCAGAGATTTGGGGGTGGTGCGTGCCAATATCTTTACCAATCTCATCCCCGTTTTCACCGTTGTGTTGGCTTACTTTATGTTGGGAGATCGTCTTTGCCTTCTTTCCAGCATCGGCCTTGCTCTCACTATTCTGGGTCTGTTTTTATCCCAATATCCCGATCTGCGCCTTTTGCGCAAACGGCTGAAGGCATAGAATATGTTTGCCAAACTGGAATATATAGTGCATAATATAATAAAGCAGAAGTATTATATAGAGGAATATGACAATGCTACGAAATAAAAACCTGATTCTCACCGCCGCCTTGCTCCTATTTATCAGCCTGATAGCGGCACAAAGCTTTAAGTTTAGCATCTCGCCCACATCCCTCAAACCGGGTGAAAAGGGAGAGATACGCGCCACTATGACCATCCCTGAGGGCAAACACCAGAGCCATGACCCCCAGGAACCGGATTATTTCTATCTGGAAGCCAGCCACCCCTCGCTCAGCTTTGGTAAAACCATCTATCCCAAAGCCCATGAGGTGGTTTCTGCTGATCAATGGGATTATTATAAGAGCGTTACCCTCCGGCTTCCCTTCACCGTGAAAAAGGACGCGCGGGCGGGTAAGATCGACATCAATACCACCCTGAGCTACAACCTCTGCTTGGATGGTGGCGCCTGTGAACCTCCGGAAGATACGGAAGGGAAAGTGCGCCTGGAGATCCTGTCTGCCACAGCGGATGCAGAGGACACGGCAGCAGCCGCCCTGATGGAAGGCGAAGATGATCGGGATGCGGGAGAGGATGACGATGCCATCGCCACCTCCACCACAGCTGCAGAAGAGACCCCTGCCGCCGCCGAAACGGACGCTTCCAAGGGCGATATCGGCACCTCTGATATCCTCAAGTTTATGCTTTTTGCCCTTTTGGGAGGGTTGATCCTCAATATCACCCCCTGCGTTCTGCCCATTTTGCCCATCCGCATTATGGCGATTGTAAATCAAGCCCAAAAAGACCGTGCCAAGGTGTTGTTACACACTCTGATCTATGCCTTGGGCGTGATGTTATCCTTTGGAGTATTGGCAGCCATCTTCATCGGCTTGCGCAGTGCCGGAGAACAGCAAGGCTGGGGCTTCCAAAACCAGAACCCCATGTTTAGCGTGATCCTCCTCAGCATAGTTTTCGGCTTTGCCCTCTCGCTGTTGGATGTCTTTGTCCTTACCGCTCCGGGGATGAACACCGCTTCCCGCGCCACTTCCCGTAGTGGCTACAGCGGTTCCTTCTTTGGCGGCATCTTTGCCTTTTTGATGGCGATCTCCTGCACAGGACCCTTCCTGGGTGCGGCATTGCCCTTTGCATTCCGCCTGCCTTCTCCTCTATTGCTGTTGTTTTTCCTCATCATCGGTTTGGGTTTTGCCTTGCCCTTCATCCTGATAGGGCTGATTCCCGCTGCCATGAAGCTAATCCCCAAGCCCGGCGAATGGATGAATATCTTCAAGGAAGTGATGGGCTTTGTACTGCTCTATCTGGTTTACACCATGCTCAAGACCACCCTCGCCCTCACCAGCGGCATATATCTCATGAATGTAATCTTCTTCCTGGTGCTGCTTGGTTTTGCCCTGTGGATGTACGGACGCTTTGTACGGGCGGAAAACAGCCGCATCACCCAATGGGTCTTCAGCGTCATTGCCCTGGCGGTGATAGTGGCATCCGCTATCTATCTCTTGCCCATCAAGGATGAATATCTGCAGGCAGAGACGCAGCTGGTTGCCAATGCAGAGGGGATGATCCCCGCTCCGCATGCTCCGGAAGGCTGGTTTGTTTTCACGCCGGGGCTGCATCAGAAGCTGATGGATGAAGGGAAGCCGGTGTTTTTGGATATCGGTGCAGACTGGTGTAAAAACTGTATGACAAACGAAAAGACCGTCCTCTTTACCCCTGATATTATGAAAGAATTTGCCGCCCATGGCGTCACCCTTCTGCGAGGAGATTTCACCCGTAAAGACGAGACCCTCCTCAAATGGATACAGGCTCACGAGCGCGCGGGAGTGCCCTTCAACGCCCTTTATATCCCCGGCAAAGAGCCCATCCTCTTTCCCGAACTCATCAGCGCCAAACGGGTGCGTGACGCTCTGGCGCAGATCCCCAAGGAGACCGAATGAAATATAGACACCTTGTCTTTATCCTGTTGGCTCTGCTTGCCCTCAGCGGCTGTGATCGCTTTGATCACAGCTTCAAACCACCTGATAAGCTGGATTTCACCCCCATAGTCTTTGCTCCCCTCGAGGAAGCTCTGGTGATGGGTGATGTGGTTGAAGCGATGAGCTATTTCAGTGATGATTTTATGCACAATGGGCAGAGCAAAACCGACCGCCACACCTGGCTGGAAGGCATCTTTAGCCAAGACCCCAATCCACTTGTGGAAGTGAAGATGCTGGCTTCCCAACAGACTTCTCCCACCCACGCCAACGTGAATTGGCAGCTCAAGCTGAGCAGTGCCGAGCGTGGTGTTTTGGCAGACAGCACCTTCATCGGCGATACTTTGATCAAGGAAAACGACCGCTGGTTGCTGAAGGGAAACGGTGCCCAATGCAGCGTTCCCGATCCCAAGATGACCGTGGTGATAGAATACTTCACCTTTTTGGGATGTCCCAACTGCCCGCCCGTGGAAGCCAAACTACACCAATTGCAACAGCAACATCCCGGCCAGTTGATCTATCTGGAACACCACACCACCCCACCTCTGGCTGTGACTGGTGATCCCACATTTGCCTATTACGGAGCGTCCGGTGTTCCCGCAGCCATGGTACAAGGCACCAACCGCATCAACGGCTCTTCCCAGGAGAGTTTGGACGCCTTTGATCACTGGGTTCACACTTATCTCGAGATGAACAAACCCATTGAATACAAAAACCTGCTCTACACCCAAGATGGACAAACCGTCTCCGGCAGTGTGGAACTGGAATTCTTAGTGGAAGGAACCCCCTTGCAGGATATGTATCTCAGTGCCGTTTTGATAGAAAAAACCTCCAGCTACACAAACACCCAACAGGTGAATCTGCACAACGTGGTGCGCGGCAAAAGATGCATCCCTCTGGATGGCAACAATTTGGATGGGGCTGTTTCCTTCAGCGTAGAGAGCGTTGACGCCCAATTGCCGGATGACACAGCCTTGGTGATCTTTGTGCAGCACAGACCTGGCACGTTCAACAACGACGCCTTCATTTACGGTGGCATTGAAGTGCCGCTAAACATAACTAAATTTTAGGAGACAAAGATGAAAAACATACTTTTGATAACCCTTTTGATACTGGCAAGCGCGATTGTATGGGCAGATGCCATGCCGGATTTTAGACTGCAGGATGCCACCGGCAAGAACGTGACTCTTTCTGAGCTTTTGGACGGCAATCCTCTCATCATCGATTTCTGGGCGGATTATTGCAAACCCTGCAAGCAATCCATGCCGCTATTGAGCGATCTGGCACAGCGTTACGAGGATATCACCGTGGTGATGATCTCCATCGATAAACCCAAAGACCAGCAGCGTGCCAAAAACTATCTGAAGCAAAACAACTTCAAATTTGTGACCCTCTTTGATCCGGATATGACTTTGGCAAAAAAGCTGAACGTGAGCATCCCTCCTCATACCTTCATCCTGGATGGCAAAGGCGAGATTGTATATTCCCACAAGGGTTTTGATCCCAGCGTGATGGAGGAATACGAGGCACAGATCATAGCCCTGCTCAAGCTTGGTGAAAAGCCGCCCGCACAGCTGGAAGAAAAGCCAGGTGCCCAGCTGGAAGAGAAACCTGGTGCTCAACTGGAAGAAAAGCCCGTCCCAGAGCTGGGAGAAAAACCAGAACCGGGAATAGGCGATAAGCCGGAACCGGGGCTGGGTGAAAAACCCGGACAAAAGCCAGAAAAGAAGCTGGGAGAAAAACAGGAATAACTGTATGAAACGCTATTTATTGCTGTTCCTGCTCCTCTTGGCAGGCCTCTTGTTTGCCCAGCAAAATCTCACCATCAATGGCCTCAACGAAGCCCAGCTCATCTATCGTGATGCCAAGGATTCGCTTGGGTTCTATTTCAAAGACAGCTTTTCCTTCCAAATGGGCTATCGCAATTTCGCTTTTGGCATGAAGTTTGTGGCAGAGCTGCCCAAATATCAAAACGACCAAAGCCAGCTGGTGCATCACCTGCATGCCCAAAACCTCGGCGTGGGCTGGAAAGAGCTGTTTGTGGCCTATGAAAAGGATGCCTGGATGCTGCGTGGTGGCACGATGTATGAAACCTTCGGCAGCGGCCTCGTCTTCCGCAGTTATGAGGATTTGGAGTTTGATCACGACCACCGTTTGGATGGATTCCACTTCAAATATGACGACGCTTTCCGTCTCAAAGCCATTTATGGCGCCAATGCCAGTCCCCAAAATGGCAATGCTCTGGATTTGGCTTACGGCTTGGATTTTGAATATCCCCTCTGGTTTATGAAGTTAGGCATCGCCGGTGTTGGCTATCGCAACCTCACTCCGCTCAATGATTACAGCCGCACAGACATCTATTCCGGCAGGCTGGGCATAAATCTGGCAAACCTGAATATCAATACCGAATATGCCACCCGCGATCTGGATTATCCCGCTTCCCCTACTTTTGAATCCGTCTCCGGCTCTGCCCTCTATGTCACTGCCGATTACAGTATCGGCCCGCTGATGTTGGGCACAGCCATCAAGGATTATGACCAGTTCCACTTCCGCCAGCAGGATGTTCCCCTTGCCAATTACCACGGGGAAACCCTCAGCGATACCCAAGCCTCCGCATTGGACGAGCGAGGCTGGCAGGGCTGGGCAAACGTGGGTTTGGGCAATACCAGCTTTGATCTGAACTATGCCGAAGCGTGGAACAAGGACAAATCCAAGCGCATGAATGATGCATACGCGGCAGTGCAATACACAATCGGCGACCTAAATGGCGAAGCCTCCTGGTCCCATGTGGAAAAGAAGGGCAGCGATCTGGATCACCTAAACCAGGAAATCCACTATTGGCAGAGGGAAATCACCCCTGCCCTCAGTTTCGACTTTCCCGCTTTTGGCACGCCCCTCGGCGTGATTGCCCAATACAAGCTGGTGGATAAGGAAAACCTGAATGCTGAAGGCAGTGCCTATGAGCTAAAGAGCCATTATGAACCCAGATTGCAGCTTGATCTAGCCTTGGGCGGCCACAGCATTTCCTTGGCTGCAGAAAGCAAGTGGACGGATTTTGACTCCATACTCACCAGCCGCTATTGGGCTGGCGCAGAGCTGCGTTTGGCTCTTTCCAACGAGAGCGATATCCTCATCTTTGGCGGCCGTGAGGCTGGCGGGAAGGTGTGCCGCAACGGAATGTGCCGTTATGTGGCGCCGTTTTCCGGGCTCAGGATAGAGCTCGCCACCCGTTTTTAACCATTAGTTTAAGGAGAAATCCATGAAATATATAGTTATCTTTATCATGCTGTTTGCCGCGTGGAACCTTGTGGCAGACGTGCCGGAATATTATCCTCTCACCACCATTGCGGAGGATTTTGGGGCCAATTGGTGCAGCGGTTGTCAGCTGGTTTTCCAGGGTTTGGATGCGGTGCATGCGCAGACCCATTTTGGAGAGTTTATCTCCACCCGTCTTTACACGGAGAGCGGTCCCCTCACCAATCAGGACGTGCTGGACCGCTTTGATCATTACCAAGTATTTGGCATCCCCACGGTGATCTTCAATGGCAAGACTTACTTGGAAGGCAATATTGACGGTGTAGCCAGCGGAGCCCCCATTATAGAGGCGCTCGCCCCTTACCGCTTTGCCGCATCTCCCCTCAAAATGAAAGTCACCAGCTTTAATGTCAATAGTGGCCTGATGCATGGCACCGCCCGGATTGTAACGCCGGGCTTTGCCCTCGATAGTGCCCAACTGCTGTTATATCTGGTGGAAAATGATGTGACAGACCAGGATACCCACGTTACGCGCCAGATTCTCAGCGAAACTATCAGCCTGGATGCTGGCGAATTGAACTTCACTGCTCAGTTTGAAATCCGGGATTACTATGATAATGACAAGCTGTGGGTGGCGGCATTTATACAAACGGATAACAACACCATCCTGCAAACGGCGCACAGCCTGCCCCTGCCGGAAACACATATCAGAGCGGCGATGGATTGGAGTACAGAGATTGTGGAAGATCCGGCTGTCTCAAACTATCTTTCCCAGCCTTTCTGGATTTTCAACCTGGGCATGGGTTCGGATTTTAATACCCGTATCGAAGTGGATGATGCTCCGGATGATTGGTACTTCAATTATTGTGATGAAGAGGGAAATTGCTTCCCCGGCGGCTTTGCCATGCCCCACGTGATCCCTCCCAATACCGCCAAGGCTTTCCACCTCAATCTGATGGTTTATTCCAGCGGTATCGGCAAATTCCGCTATGTGATCAATAGCCCCGAACTTGGCGATTACAGCATCCCCTTCGAATACCGCACCAGCGATATGGTATCTGCTGATGATGCGCTGGCTCCCCAAGCGAGCCTGAGTCTCCAGCCCCCTCGCCCCAATCCCTTCAAACATAGCACCACCCTCCGCCTCAGCAGCGATAAACCCCTCACCAATGCCATCATCGATATCTACAACCTGAAAGGGCAAAAGGTGGATAGCATCACCCTGGATAACGTCAAATCCGGCAATAACGACCTCGTTTGGAATGCAGATAGCAGCCTGCCTTCGGGAGTATATTTGCAGAAACTGCGTGGCAGTGACGTGCCTCCACAGAGGATGTTGCTGCTCAAATAGGCTTGCCGCGCAAGCAGGTGCCAGGTTTCAGTGAAGTGGCGGGACGCCACTCCCTGGCCTCTGGCCTCTGGCCTCTGGCTGGCAAGCGCATTCTCCTTGACAGAAAGTAACACAATGAGAATAATGCGAATCGTCTATGAAGAGTGCATGGACCAAATGGATAGATGACGGATCCAATGGATATAAAGCACAATGCTCTACGCCATATCCACAACACACAAAAAAGGAGAAATTATGAAACGCATATTACTTTTGGCGCTTACTTTGTTTATTTTAACGGGCTGTGTCTTCACAGAGTCTGAATTTACGATTAACAAAGACAACTCGGTTGATTTTCGCTTTATGAAGGGAATTGATAAAAGCCAGGATGGGGAAAAGACCGAGGATATGGTGAAGGAAGATTCGCTGCGCTATGTGCCATATAACTTCAGTGTGAAAGCTTGGGAAAACGATAAATATCGGGGGACAGAATCCATAGGCAAGGTACAGAATATCCTTGAACTGAACAAGCTCCCGATGGTGGCAGATACCAGCAGCACCAACCAGCCTTCCGTGGTGAGGAAGGAAGAAACGTCCACCCACGATCTTTACACGATATCATATCTTCCCAACGTGATGGAATTGATTGGCGGCGGCCAAATCGAGGAAGATAATGAGGAGTATAAGGACATAATGGCGGCGATGTTAGCCACTTTCGAGCATAAAATCACGTGGAAAGTGCCCTTTAAAGTGATAGCCACCAATGCCAGCACCAAGAACGATTCTTTGGGCGTTTACACCTGGGATATCAAAGGCGCTCCGGCAGATTCCATTTATCTGCAATATGAAGTGCCCAAAAAGTTAGCCATTTTTGGCAGGAAATCTTCTCCCCTGACCTGGATTATTATTGGCTTAGTGGTGGTTGTTCTTGCCCTGATGTTTTTTAATATGTTCAAAAAAAGTGCATCCAAAGGTGTTATTAGTGAATCCAGCACCCCAATCGTGCCTGCCAGCCCGGAAGATCCTCCTGTGGATAACCAAACACCTGAATCTGGAAATATGGAAGAAGACAGCCAACAAACAGATTTCCCAGACGAAACCAGCTAAAAATTCCCAGTCCTTCCCCATTAGCCTCCCTTGTACCACCCTTGTCTCACCCTTGTCTACACAAAGGAGAGACAAGGGTGGTTAACAGGCAAGATGCCCGCTGCGTGTGCCTTAGGGGTCAGGGAACAAGGGGGTCGATTTGCCTTGACAAAAATAGGTGATGTGGGATTTGAAATGTCTTATGAACGAAGTAGTGTATTTTTCTGATACCAATAACAGCCCTTGCTTTCACAGCAGTGGCTATGTGCAAAAGCATCTTAACCTATTCAAAGAAGATTGGAAGAACCTGAATCTGGTGGATGCAAGGATTTTGCAGGATTTGGAATTGCCTGCAAACAAAGATAATCCCGATCCCCTCATCAGGGCTTGCCATCATCTTTTGTGGGGGATGTTTCACCATCAGGATGGAGATATGCTACAGGGCTACCTTTTTTTGATGGAAGCGGAGCGCGTTTTGGAGCTTACTCACCAAGTCCACGGTGATAGCATCCCCAAAAATGACTTCTTTTCTTACGGTCTATTGGAAATAGCCAGTTTTTTCTACCGTCTGTTCGATATCAAAAACACCCGTAACTACATACAAAGGGCACAATCTTTTGCACACTCAAACCATTTAAAGGTGATAACGGCTACTTTTGAGCAGGCATTCAGTCGCAATCTCTTTTTTATGGATGTAATTGCCGGGGATATGAGTGTGTTTGATGAGGGTTTGGAATATATGAGGCAAAACCGACTTGATTATGCGTTGGTAAAGGCTCTGTTTTTACGCAAATCCATCAATATCACTCTGGGTCAGATGGATGCCACTTTTGATAACTATTTTGAAGGCATGGGCATCTGCCAAAAGCTTGGTCTGGATACGTTTCAATCCGGATTTCACCTGGCATTGGGCGTGTGGTATGCAAAGAATAAAGAGTGGCAAAAGGCACTAAAATGTTATCAGGAAGCCTACGAGATGAGCGAGAGTCATTATCGGCAACTGTTGTGTTTTGAGAATACTGCCTCGCTGTATGAACGCTATAATCCCAGCCACAATAAGCGCATTGAAGCCCTGATGAAAATGTTGGAAAAGGCAGAAAAACATAATATCATGCAAAAGATACCCGTGGTGTGCCTCTATCTGGGACACTACTATCGGGAGGAAAAGCAGGACCTCGAAATGGCAAGGTATTACATGAAAAAAGGATACGATGCGGCGATGGATATGCAGGAACAGGGGATTCACCTATTTTCCAGATCCGCCCGCATCGCCAGGGAGTATCCAGAATTTATGGAAAAATACTACCTACCTTGGATTAGCCATGGCCAAAAGACAATTGATGTCGGAAACATGGCATTTTGCCTGGATAAGGATTGGAAGCAATGCAAGAATACCTTTCAATACTCCCTGATAATACATCACCTTACCCAGGGCAAAAGCGTTAGCGAGCTGCTAAGCCACCTTGATCTCAAGCTCTGCACCTTTCAAGCCATCCGCAAAAAGCTGATCTCAGCAGGTTTTGATATTCCAGACTTTCGCTATAGTTATGCAGCCCAGAAAAAGCTTGAACTTGATCCCCAATTTGCAGAGTATTGCCAAAGCGTGACAGAGCAAAATTGGAAGGAGGCAAATCTCTGCTTCCAAAAAGACGCACTCAATGCCTTGATCAAGCATCACAACAATAATAAAATGCAGCTTAGCAAACAACTCAAGATCAGCTACCCCACTATGCTGAAAATGTTCAAGGATATCGTCTGAGCAGCAGAGATGAGACGGCTTGCCAACCAGTTGTAAGCAAATGATTTTAGACACTCTTAATGCTCATAAATACCATTACAATATGCTTTCTTAAACTTATGCTTGGCAGAAAGCCCGTATCAAGGTCTTTTTGCTATTGACAGATTTCATCTTTGTCTCTTCATTATGTTTTAGTGTTCAATTTTATATAATTACATGCTCAAAACATAATGGTAATACGGATTCTGCGCCTCACAAGTGATTCCTGTTTACACAGTTCACATATTAAGGTAAGGCCTGCAAAGGCAGCCATCGGTCTCGCGATATCTTCAATGCTATAAGTAGCAAAACAGTGAGCCTTTTAGGTCGGTTTTATCTGCTTGCTTTTAGGGCTCCCTTTTTTCCAGCTTACATATAAGTTTATCCAAAAACCGGTTCTGTCGTCTGGAAAACAAACCCCTTTCGTTTACATTGTATCTATCTAATATTTCAAATGGATACAATATTCTCTTCTCGCGTTGCTATGCCATCAAATCAGATCTGATATTTACTCACAGCCAATAATATCCGTGCTAATGATCTCGGTATTGAAGCCTGTATCTGCTAAGGTTTTCAAGGGCAACAATTCCAGCATTCTGGCACTGCCAAGAGACCATTTCCAGGTGCATAACTTTCAAATCCACCAAAACTCGTTTTTCTTGACATTGCATCCTTGATTGTCATAATTGAAGCCATGTATTAAGTATAATATAAGTAGTGCAACAAAATATAGACTAAAAAAGGAACTCCAATGGAAGCTGCAAACCAAGAAAGCAAAGCCCATCAAGACTGTATCTGGGGACGCCCTCTGGATCAGGTTTTGATTTCACCGGTGACGCCGGTATCTCAAAGCCTTGCGAATAGCAGATGTGGTTTTGGCGGTATCCAGCCAAGCAATCCCTCCAGCTTCCGGGAGTATTGGAATTATATGCTTCAAAATCAAACGGTTGCAGAATCTGCCACCACCTTTTATATCAAATCAAAAAGAACCCATGGCTGAGCGTTTTATATGTCAACATCGCACAACAACACATCTTTACACGCAGCCACGGGTTTGATAGACAGATTTGATTCTTTTTCATGTCAAAATCAAATCGGGGATTTTGTGATATCCCAAACCCAAAATCCCCCCTTACGATTTTTGCAGTATTAAATTCAGATAAACCCAATCAAGGAGTTATTGTGAAAAAATACCTTTTATTAGCTCTGTCACTTGTGCTCATCAGCCTTGCCGTGGCCGAAACCTACACCATAGGTACCGGCACCGGGACTTTCACTACGCAAAATATCCCGTTCCATGGCAACTTTGATTATGGCTGGAGCAAAGTGATCTGGACAAAGCAAGAGATTAATACCGCCGGTCTGGTAGGTGCTTCCAGCATCATCGGGCTGGGCTTGGAAGTAAACAATTCACCGGATAACTATGTAAAAGAAGATCAGCGTATTTACGCCCGCCACACCGACGATATGGATTATAGTTCTGGAGACTATTTGGCATACCCCGGTCTGGATGGATTCCAGCTTGTTTATCAAGATGACGTAATCTACAACGATAGCGGTTGGCACGTTTATCCTTTTAGTAATACATTCCAATGGAATGGAAACCAAAACATTGAATTCCTTTTTGAAAACCACAGCGGCGCTCGCCAAAGCGGTCATCCCGTATTCAGATACTCCTTCCCGGATGATTTTGGCTATCGTGCCGTATTTAAATATGCAAATACAACCTTCCCCTCATCTGAGAACGGAGCCTCCACCCTGTTTCGCTCCAATGTGCAGATCATTACCAGCGTATCCACTCCCCCCGGAGCGCCTCTGTATCTGCGCCCTGCCAATGGCATCATCTATGCACCATTAGAACTCACTTTCAATTGGACCTCAGTATTGGGTGCTGAAGGCTACAAGATTTCACTGTGGTCTGAAGACCCCGCCCAAAGTGTGGAAGAACACACGGATTTGGGTGATGTTACCAGTTACACCACTGCTGCTCCGCTGGAAAACGGACGCACATACTTTTGGCAAGTAGTGCCTTACAACGAATATGGAGACGCTGAGGATTGCCCCGTCTGGAGCTTTACCACTCTTCCGACTACCTTGGTGACCATAGGCGATGGCAACGTGGATAATAAACTGCCCATAAACCCCTGGTATGGATATACCTACAGCCAAAGTATCTACCTGCAAAGCGAGCTGAATATGGCAGATCAACGCATTGTAAGGCTGTCTTACTATTGGAATGGTGAATCAGAAGGGTACAACAGCAATGATTGGACCATCTACATGGGCCATACCGATGAAGAAGGATTCTCCGGCAGTTCAAGCTGGATTCCACACGCCGAGCTCATCGAAGTATTCAGAGGCGAAATTTATATCCCCGAAGCTGAAGGCTGGGTCATTATCGAGCTGGACGCTCCCTTTGTGTATAACAATAGTCAAAACTTGGTCATCGCCGTGGATGAAAACATGCCCGGCTATACAAATAACGTCAGCTTTTTCTACACCACACCCACACCGGGAATGAACCGCAGCATCACTTATTTCAACGATAGCCTCAATCCGAATCCAGCCGATCCGCCTTCCGGAACCATAAAAGCAGCCTATCCAAATGTGCTCGTTGAATTTGGTGAATTGCCGGATTACCCCATCTTTATCTACACGCCTGAAAACATGGATTTTGGCACTTTGACCCAAAACCGTCCCAGCAAATGGCAAAACGTGATTGTAAGCAATATCGGCGGTGCCGTGTTGCAGCTAAAAGCAGATGACATCGAGATTTTTGGCGATAATACTGATATGTTTGAATATGACACATCCAAACTGCCAGTGTTGCTGATGCCTGGCCGCAGTGTGAGCATTCCCGTGCGTGCCACGCTTTCAGCCGAAGGCGAAAAGACTGCCACGTTGCGCATAAATCATGAAGGTGAAGAATATGATGTGGCACTCAGTGCCCTCGGTTTGCCTGCAGACGTGGTGCTCATCGGCGATGGAGATGATACCGCTCCGGGCATGCCCATCTTCCCTGCCTATGCCTATAACTATTCTCAAACTATCTATCTGCAAAACGAAATCGATGTGCCCAATCAGGTAATCGAAACAATCTCTTACTATTGGAATGGCTTGAGCAACGCCATAAACAGCAAAGACTGGACTGTCTATATGGGACATACTGATCTAAACGTATTCCCCAATGCCAACAGCTGGCTCAGTATGACAGACTTGCTGCCCGTATTTTCTGGCGAAGTGGAGCTTCCCGCCGTGGCAGGCTGGATAGATATACCGCTCACCTATCCTTTCAGTTATAACAACGTCCAAAATCTGATCATCGCCGTGGAAGAAAACACTCCCGGTGCCAGCAGTGGAAACTTCATCAATAC
>JAAYJN010000114.1 GCA_012522935.1 Candidatus Cloacimonadota bacterium
AGTGCAAGAATAAGAAAAGGATAAGAACCATGGCACGCAATTCCGAATCTGCCCTGCTTGGCGAAATCCTCTCTTGGCTGAGGCAAAATCAATATGTATATCTTGCCACTTGTGATAAAAAGCAGCCCCGGGTGCGTCCCATCGTGCTCTATTCTTTCGAAGACCGTTATTTCTTTACCACCTTCAGCGGCAATTCCAAAGTGGCACAGGTGAATGCCAACCGCTGGGTGGAAGTATGTGTTCCGCTGCAGGAGGATGGCCATAATGGCTACCTCCGCCTCAGCGGGATTGCCAAGGTGGTCTCAAACTCCGGCCTGAAAGCGGAAGCTGCCGAGTATTGCTACTTTTTCGATCAATTCTTTGGCGGATATGACGATCCGGATTATGCCCTCATCGAGTTTGAACCAGACTATGTGGAATATATGCGCCCTGGAGAAAACCACACCCAGGGCTGCAGCTTCCGCCGTAATTGAAGGATGTAAGCGCTTATGAAATCCATATTTACCTATGAAGATGAACACTTGGGCAAGAGCTATCTCGTGATCCCCAAAATACGTGAGGTAAGCACCGCCTTAGGCAACGTGGTGATCACCTTTGATAATGGAGATAGGATCAGCGTGGACGTGGCGGATACCAAAGAGGCTATCAGCCACATCCTGGAGGCTATCGAAAAGTTTTATGCGTGATCAATCCATGAGGTTAATATGATATTGCAAACATTGGAAAGCTACAACCCCGTTTTCCTGGCATTTTTGGGCACCTTGTTTACCTGGTTTATGACGGCGCTGGGCTCTGCATTTGTAATCTTTTTCAAGAGCATCAAAGAGTGGCTCTTGGATACCATGCTGGGCTTTGCCGCCGGGGTGATGATAGCCGCCAGCTTTTGGTCGCTCTTGGATCCCGCCATCGAGATGAGCAATGGCTCCCCCTTCCCCGCTGTGATTGGGTTTCTATTGGGCGGCGCATTTTTGAGATTGATAGATTTGCTCTTGCCCCATGTGCACACCGCCCATGGCGAAACAGAGCGGGAAGGCATCAAAACCCCCTGGGGCAAATCCACCCTCATGTTTTTGGCGGACACCCTGCATAACTTTCCGGAAGGAATGGCAGTGGGCGTTGGCTTTGGCGCTTTGGCACATGGAGGAGACGCCACTTCCATTGCGGCAGCCATTGCCCTCACTTTGGGGATCGGCATCCAAAACCTTCCCGAAGGTGCTGTGGTTTCCATCGCCATGCGCAGGGAGAATATGAGCCGTTGGAAGAGCTTTTTCTGGGGACAATTCTCCGGCATGGTGGAGCCTTTGGGAGGAGTCTTGGGCGCATTGATGGCTGTGGCAGCCAAGCCTGTTTTGGCATACACGATGGCTTTTGCCGCCGGCGCCATGATCTTTGTGGTGGTGGAAGAGATGATCCCTGATATCCAAAAAGGCAAACACGGCCACCTTGCCACCATCGGTGTGATGCTGGGCTTTTGCGTGATGATGGTATTGGATGTGTTGTTGGGCTGATAGTCTGCAAGGTTTCAGGTACCAGGTTTCAGTAAGAGCAAATGCCGCTCTTTTATTTTCCACTAATTCAAAATAGACTTTGCATTGGCGAAGCCCTAAAACTCTGCGAGCGAAAGCGAGCTCCCTAAAGAGTCTCGGCAGAGACGGCAGTTTAGGTCAAATATACGCGGGCGTAGCCCGCCTTCCTTACGAGCGTTAGCGAGCCTCGAGCGCAGCGAGTAATCCAATAGGTGCGCCAGCACCTTAAACAACTTGCGCAGCAAGTGCTCAACTGGCGCTTTAGCGCCTCTCAACCGCGTAGCACTCAACAGAGAGCGCAGCGAACGCTCAACTATTTCTCCTCCCCATGAACGCACATAATCCAAAAAAAGGTGCACCACCCGGGTACACCTTTTTATTTCAGATATCTATGTCAGTCTTACTTCAACAGCTCCATAATCGTGTTATACACCAGTTTGGGGGCCACGTTGAAGGAATAGTCTTTCTCCAGGCGTTCCGTATATTTATGGGCGCCTTTGCCAAAGGGACCGATATTCACCACCGGCAGATTCAGCTTTTGCATATTTTCCAGCGGGAGGTCATATTTCACGCCAAAGCCCGGCATATTGTTTTTCAGAGATTCGATGGCATTCGCCTCTCTGGGTGCGGCGGCATAGCTGAGGTCAGAGATATAAGGGTAGAACTTTTTGATTGCCACGTCATACTTGCTTTGGGTGGCTCCCAGGGCGTTTTTGAGGGCGCCCAGCAGGTGTTTTTCCCGCTCGCTTTCATCTTTCACATAGATGTGGGGATAGTAAGGGGGGGAGTAATAGGCGATCACTACAGGATTCACGTCTGACCACAGGTTGTGCAGATATTCCACCATCTTGAGGGCAAAGATACGCTCGTCCAGATCGGGATCTTGCATCAATTCGTCACATTTGGCTTTGATCAATGTGTCCAGTTCGTCGCCCTTTTCCGCTTTCACCTTGGCATAAAGCTGGTCATAGCTCATCACTCTGGATTCCCAGGGCAATTTGGCAAAGGGGAATTTATTGCTGCGACAATACTTTTCGTATTCCTCGTTGAGGCTGTCCACCACTTTTTGGAAAGCCGTATCCGCACCTTTGATCATCATTTCCATCACCTTTTCCGGGGTGCTGCTGTGGGTGCTAAAGTTGAAATAGAGATAGCTGGCGCGGTTTGTTTGCACGGAATATTCCGGCTTCAGGTCCTGTTGACGCAGGGAAATGGGAGGAACGGTCACTTCGCCTTCCGCTTCGTCACAATAGGCGGTATTAAAATTCATCTCTTCCATGATGGCGGAGCTGAGGTGGTTGGAATCCACGCCCTTGAAGGGGTCTCCGGCATGAGCTTCGGCGCCCACCACGTAAAAGCTGGGCATCAATTTGCCCACGGTGCCCACATAGATATAGCGGGTGTTATCGCCTTCATAGCGGGGAGCGCTGTAGTCTGTATCAATCACGGCGAGGTATTCAAAGCCTTCTTTTTCCTGCAAATGGATCAATTCATCCACCACGGAAAGCATGCCTTTGGAGCCGCCTTCTTCGTCACACACGGCGGCAAAGATGAGGTTGCCTTCAAAATCCTGCGGGTTTTTGGAGAGCTGTTCCACGATGGAAAGCAGGGTGGAGGTGCCGCATTTCATATCAAAGACGCCTCTGCCAAAGTAATACTCGCCAGATTCCAGGTCTTCGACGGCGTCTTCCGGCAGGCTCAGTTCCCTGATTTTTTCTGCCAATTCCAAGGGGCGGGTGGCATATTCCTGGATGGTGCCATAATCCGAGATGCCCACTGTATCTGTGTGTCCGATAAGGACGAGGGTCTTGGCGCTGGGTTTCTTTTCCCCTTTCAGCACGGCAACCACGGATTTGCGGTTGAGCGCATCATCTTTTGCCATTACATACTTGAGCTGTTGGGGATGGCGGGCAAAATAATCCACACTGCTCAAAACTTCATATACCCTTTCGGACATATTGTTCTCTTCACTGCTGCCCACCACACTGCGGATATTCACAAAATCCAATGTGAGAGCTTCGATTCTTTTAGCAAGAGCTTCAAACATTTGTATCTCCTTGATTTATAAATAGCTTGTTTGTTGGGAACGCCTCAACCGTTTACGTTTTTTGAACGACCACTTTTTTGGTATGGCGTTACAAGGGCAGTTTTTTTATATGCTTTTTAAGGTCAAGCTTTTTATAAAAATAGCTGTTTTTGCCTCTGGAAAACTGCCTCCTGGATGCCTGCTTGCCTGTTAACCACCCTTGTCTCTCCCTTGTCTCGACAAGGGAGAGACAAGGGTGGTACAAGGGAGGGTAAAGGGCGCCAGCCGATGGCTGGCAGAGGTTTCAGGTTTCAGTGGGGCTCGCTGCGCGAGCTTAGAGGTTAGAGGCCAGGGGAATTCGCTATCGCTCAAGAGTAGCTGTCGCTCGCAAAACGGGCTAAAAATGCCGTCTCTCCGAGACTCGTAAAATATTCTTATAGTTGGAGTTGACCTAAAATAGCGTCTCTGGTGAGACTCTTTAAGGTGCTTGCTACGCAAGCATTTGTAATCCCAGGCTGTAGCCCCTGTTCACTGTTCACTGTCCACTGGTCCCTGCGGCGCAACAGCGTCGTTAAATATCTCCAACACTTCCGGTGACAGCCGTTGCGGCTTGCCGTCTCTGGCAAACACTGCATCCATCTCTGCCGTAAAGCATAAAGTGCCCTGGCTGTCATAGATTTTCTGATGCCAGTGCCCGCGCAGCCGGTTGATGGAGGTAGCCCAGGTTTTCACCGTGATGATATCTTCCAACTGGATGGCTTTGATGTAGTTTAGCTGGAATCCGGTGACGAATATCTGCAGATTCAGCTCTCGGAGGCGGCAGATGGAAAGATCCATTTCGATGAGGGCCTCGGCGCGGGCAGCCTCCAAAATCTGTAGATAATTGGCATTGTTGAGATGCCCATACACGTCGCATTCATAGCCGTATATACGCTTTTGGTATTCAAATATCATATCGCTCATCTCCTTGCATAGGCGGCATTTTGTGCTTGACCGATAGCGGCTGCCGTATTTTTATGCACTTTAATAAATAGTATTTGAATAGAGGAATAAAATGTCCCGTAAAAATGTCAAGCCCAAATATCGCAAACCCGTGGC
>JAAYJN010000115.1 GCA_012522935.1 Candidatus Cloacimonadota bacterium
CCTTCAGCCCGGTGCTGGTCATTTCAAAGATGCCCAGCTCGTTGCTGGAGCCAAAGCGGTTCTTAACGGCACGCAGGATTTTGTATTGTCCCCTGGATTCTCCTTCAAAATAGAGGACGGTATCCACTATGTGTTCAATGAGCTTGGGCCCTGCCACCAATCCCTCTTTGGTAACGTGTCCCACCATAAAGATGGGGGTATTCAGGGTTTTGCCTATCCTTGCCAAACGGCTGCAGCTTTCCCTCAGCTGGGTGATGGAGCCGGGAATGGAATCCAGGCTGGGAATATGTACGGACTGGATGGAATCGATGATCACGCAATCCGGATTGGTTTGCTGGATAACATCGATGATGGCATCCACGTCGGTGGTGCAATAAAGCCAGATATTGGGGCTGTGGACATCCAGACGAGTGGCGCGGAGGCGGATTTGTTGATCACTTTCCTCACCTGATACATAGAGTACCTTTTTTTCCACACTGCCCAGCCACTGTGAAAGCTGAAGCATCAGGGTGGATTTGCCGATGCCGGGCTCTCCGCCTATCAGGGTCAGCATGCCAGATACAATGCCTCCTCCCAACACCAAATCCAGCTCCGTGATGCCGGATGCCAGCCTGGCAATGCCTTCGGTCTGGATATCAATTATCCTTTCCGGCTTGCTCTGATGCGTGCTGCGCCGGGATGTGGCACCCTTTTTGCCCAATACGGTTTTGGATTCTTTCAGGGTTCCCCAACTGCCGCAGGAGGGACATTTGCCGCTCCATTTGGCAGATTCGAACCCACAATCTGAACAAAAGAAACTATGAGCCATTTTTATCTCCTTCTAAAATCCAAGAATAATAATTTGCAAATTATGGCAAGATTTATTTTGCTTTCTTTACGCAGTTGGATTATTATTTCAGTGGACATAAAAAATAATTTGGGATTTGCAAAAACATTTCTTTGTTTTCCCTGCGAAATGGATTATTACTAATATGAGGTGTAAAATAAATGCGGCCTAATATCGTAATATTTGGTACTCCTACCTGTGGCTGGTGTACCAAAGTAAAGAATTATATAAAGACTCAAGGCTATACATATAAATATGTGGATGTGTCCAAAGATGACATGGCCTTGAAGGATATGATACGTAAAACGGGACAGCAGGGTGTCCCACAAACATGGATCAACGGCGTTGCAATTGTAGGTTTTGATCGGACTAAGATCGATACGTTGCTCGCAAAAGCAAAAAAATAAGGAGAACCAAAATGAGTACAAGCGCAGAAAATTTCCACGGCCTTATCACGCGCCTGCAAGTAGTGTTGAGCGAAATCGATTACGCTCAAAAAGCTTGTCTGCAGGCAGGCAAAATGGAGTGTCAGCTCCTCAACCATCTATTCGTAGTAAAAACACCAGTTAATATGAACGAACTGGCAAAGGTGTTGGGTGTATCACACAGCCGTGTGACCCGCATCATGGACAACCTTGTCAGCAAAAAACTTGTCACCCGTCGTCCTTCAGAAGAAGACAGACGCTGCTGGTTTGCCATCATTACCGAAAAGGGTAAGAAGCTTGCCGAAAACAGCCAGCAGACTGTGGTGGATCAACAAAAGAAAATCATTGAAAAGCTGCCCGCCAAAGATGTGGACACAGTGTACAAATCTTTGAAAGCCTATATCGATCAATACGAAGCGGTTCTTGCGGAAAGCTATGTGGAGCTCTAATGAGCACTAAAGTCAATGTGAACTGGGTCAAAGACATGCTCTTTGACGCAGAAGTATCAGGCCATCATGTCAAGATGGATGTGGACGTCCAATTTGGCGGCAACGATGAGGGAGCCAGGCCCAAACCCCTGCTTCTGGCTGCCTTGAGTGGCTGTTCCGGAATGGACGTGGTATCCATTTTGAAGAAGATGAAAGTACCCGCCTACACCTTCAAAATCGGATTGGATGCCGATAGCACATCCGAGCATCCCATTATCTACCACACGATTAGGATGGATTTCCATTTTGCCGGAGAAGATCTGCCGGAGGATAAATTCGTTAAAGCGGTCAGGCTTTCCACAGAAAAGTATTGTGGAGTGAATGCCATGCTTTCAAAAGCGGCAAACATCATCGTGAGGATATTTATCAATGGAAAAGAGGTTACATATAATGAAGATTAAATACTTGGCAATCTTGATCATGGTACTGGCATTCAGCGCTGCCAGCTGTGATGTGAGCAAAAAACCAGCTGAAGTGACTCCAGAACCGGATACTGAAGTAGTGGAAGCAAACGAGCAGGTATGGCTTGTGGATTTTGACATGGCAGCCGCCGAAGCGCAAAAGAAGGATTTGCCCATACTGATCAACTTCTCCGGCTCTGATTGGTGCTCCTGGTGCATCAAACTGATGGACGAGGTGTTCTCTCAAAAAGAGTTTTTGGATTATGCAAAAGAGAATCTGGTGCTTTTGAACCTGGATTTCCCCAGACGCACCAAGCTGCCTCAAGAGCAAGCTGAAAAGAATCAGGAATTGATGCAAATGTTTGGCATTCAAGGCTTCCCCACTGTGATTGTCTTAAGCTCACAAGGCGAGATTCTGGGACGAACCGGATACCAATATGGTGGACCACAAAAATATGTGGAACACATTCAGGAATTCTTAAACAAATAGATTCGGCTCTTACCGGATACACACAAAAAAAGGATTGGTTGGTTTTTGCCAGCCAATCCTTTTTATACTTATGGGGCTATATGCCTTTGGCGGTTAGCCGCTCCCAAGGCTTTTGCAAGGTGTATTGCAGCAGGATGCGCGTTAGGCCTCCCAGTCCGTCTGGGATGCGCTGGGCATATTCGCTCAACACCAGGTAATTATCCAGCGGCAAACCCGTCTGGACAGCCACTTCCTTTATAATCTGGATGCCTTCTTCCACCACAGCGGTGTCTGTATATTGCATCAGGTTGGTATTGCAGATGAGACGGTTGATCTTGAGCTTGGAGGAGAATTCCAGCTGCTCTTTCATCACCAAGATCTCTTCCACAGTGGAGGTGAAGGGACGGCGGGTATTCACCACAAACAGCATCTCATAGCCGCGGGCATTGATATTGTCCACAAACCTACCCAAGGTGCGGCAGCCTGCAGGATCGCCTCCCACATCCAAGATCACGGTCTTGGTGTGGTCTTGGATTGCTCCTTGGATGCGTGGGGAAATCATGGGCAAATCAGCATGCATAAACTGACCATCCGGGGCAATCACCTCGATGCCCAATTCGGTGAATTTATCACGCACGTCACGGCTGCGGAAGTAAGGATTCACCACGTCCATATCTGCCAATACGGTGTCTTCCCCTGCCTCATTACACTCTCGGGCAAGGTTGATGGCATAC
>JAAYJN010000016.1 GCA_012522935.1 Candidatus Cloacimonadota bacterium
ATATGCCTCCCGCCGCCGCTCAATCCTTTCATCCCCGCAGCAGGCTCACGGGAACAGGCTTTGCCTACCTCCGCATCAGCGATGGCTGTTCAAACAATTGCAGCTATTGCACCATCCCCTCCATTCGTGGAGCCCACGAGAGCGTTCCCATCGAAACCTTGGTGGAGGAAGCCCGTGCCTTGGCAAGAGACCCCCAGCGTAAGCTGAAGGAGCTGATCCTGATAGCCCAGGATACCGCCCTTTATGGGATGGATCTCTATGGACGCCAGGCACTTCCCGAATTGATCGAGGCACTGCATGAGATCGAGGGAATCCAGTGGATCAGAGTGTTGTATATGCATCCTGATCACTTCAATCTGGAGTGGCTGCCGCTGTGGAAGCGTTTGCCCAAGCTGCTGCCTTACTTTGAAATACCTATCCAGCACAGTGTGGAGAGAATCCTGAAAGCCATGGGACGCAAACAAGCGGGAGACCAGCTAAAGGAGATGTTTGCCCAGATCAAACAAGAGCTGCCCGCTGCCATCCTGCGCACCACCCTCATCAGCGGCTTCCCCGGCGAGACAGACGAGGATTTTCAAGAACTGTATGCCTTTATGAACGAGGTGGGCTTCAACTTTTTGGGCGTGTTCGAGTATTCCCCGGAAGAGGGCACGCCTGCATACCATATGCCGGATCATGTTCCGGATGAAATCGTGGTAAAACGCAGCTCCATCCTGATCAACACCCACGCAGACCAGCGCACCGCCTTTCTGGAACGCTTTGTGGATCAAACCCTCCCCGTCCTCATCGAGGAATATGACGAGGAAAACGATGGCTATCTGGGGCGTACCTGGTTTTTTGCACCGGATATAGATGGCATCGTGTTTGTGGACGCACAGGACATTGAGGAAGGCAGCATCGTGAATGCCCTCATCACCGATGCGGATGATACCAATTTGTACGCTGAGTATTTGGAAACCGAAGGAGAATCATGACCAAGATAGCCCTCACCGGAATCAAACCCACGGGCATCCCCCATCTGGGGAACTACCTGGGCGCCATCAAGCCTGCTTTGGAACTATCCCAAACCTGTCAGGCACGCTATTTTATTGCCGATTATCATGCGCTCAATTCTTGCAAAGACCCCGCAGCAATCAGGCAAATGACCCTGGAAGTGGCTGCCGCATGGCTGGCTGCTGGCCTGGACCCTGCCAAGGTATTGATTTACAAGCAATCCCTTGTGCCCCAAACCTTTGAGCTGCTCACCATGCTGTTGGCATTCACCCCCAAAGGCCTCATGAACCGCGCCCATGCCTACAAAGCCATGCTGCAAAGCAACGCCGACAGCGGCAAAGACCCCGATGATGGCGTGAATATGGGGCTATTTACCTATCCTGTGTTGATGGCGGCGGATATCTTGATATTTGATACAGACTACGTGCCTGTGGGCAAAGACCAGTTTCAGCATGTGGAGATGGCAGTGGATATAGCCCAAAGCTTTAACTACAACTATGGCAAAGAGTGTTTCCGTATCCCGGAGCCCCTTGCCCAACCCTCTGCCCAAACCCTGCCCGGCTTGGATGGGCGCAAAATGAGCAAAAGCTATGACAACACCATCCCCCTCTTTTTGCCGGAAAAACAGCTGCGCAAGCTGATCATGCGCATCATCACCAATTCCCAGGGCGTGGAAGAACCCAAAGACCCGGATAACTGCACTATCTTTAGCATTTATCAAAACTTTGCCAGTCCAGATCAGATAGAAGCCTTGCGCCAACGCTACCTTGCCGGTGGCATGGGCTGGGGACACGCCAAGCAGGAACTCTTTGAGGTGATGAACACTGCCTTGGCTCCCATGCGCACCCGCTATGATGAATTGATGGCAAATCCAGATACAATCAACGCCATCCTGGAAGAGGGCTCTGCCCGTGCCCGGGAATTGGCTCAGCATAAGATTACTTTCTTAAGAGAAACTATTGGAATGGAGTAGGGCGCCAGCCGGGGGCTGGCTTAGGTTCCAGGTTTCAGGTTACAGGCTTCGCTA
>JAAYJN010000160.1 GCA_012522935.1 Candidatus Cloacimonadota bacterium
GCAGACTTCGCAGAGGTTCCGTTATCTGAATCTTTTTGATGATATCGCCAACGCCATTTTGGTAAAGCTGATCAAAAGCCCAGCTTCCACTGATCCCATGGAGATTCCAGCCGACTTTATCAATTCCCTATTCCCCAAAGCCGTGGAGGATGTGTTTAATTTCTACCATCGGGCATCACTTCAATTTTGCCTCACCAAAACTCAAGACCCCAGCCTATCCGAAGATATATCCCAAGAAGTCGTCAGACTGCTGCTATCCTCAAAGAACACAATCAACAACGTACATGCTTGGTTAAGGCAGGTGACACACAACCTGCTCTGCGATCACTATAAGAGATTAAAGGATGAGCGCAAGCTATACAGGGACCTTATGAATGAAGCATCCCTGATTAAGCAGATTATGATTAGTAATATAGAAGAACTCAATTTCACTAATCCTGAACAAATGATACCAAGGTCCGTATTAAATGGAGGCAACTACATATCATATCTGAGGTTGAAGCAATTTGACAACCTGGCAGATTATGCAAAAGCAAGTAATATAAGCTACGAAGCAGCTAAGGAAGAAAGTAAAAGAATCAATCGAAATCTAAAATCCGAAATTCTCTTAGCTCTGGGATGGCAGGCAAGTACGGACATATTGGATTATAAACAATACAAATCCATACAATCATTCATCCGGAAGCTGCTTGTAAACGTGTGTGATACGGACAAAGGATTGGATGAGTTGCGCAGATTACACCCCGATTTACCCAAGGCATTGGATGGCTATAAAAGTGTGGAAGATTGGGGTATATCGATGATTGGAGAGAGAAGGTTTCGCTTGTATTTTATGCACCTTGGAACAGATCCAACCCCTTTGATGACCACAATTATCGTTACTCTAAACAACATAAACCATGTAAAGGTGGAATCCTGCAAAAGAAACCAACACGCAGGAGAGCACGATATTCCCGCTAACCTGTTGATACCAAAGGATAAAGGAAGAGCATTGTGGAGTTATCACAAAATAATTTCGCTTATAAGCGAAAATAATCGCTAATCTACAACCCCCATTTCTGGCTTTTTGACACTATTATAGTATAAGGAAAATCAAAGGAGTGTCAAAAATGAAAAAACTCTGTTTAATCGGAATACTATCGGTCATGTGTTTTGCCTTTTTATTTGCTGAACCAGACTACACAATGATTGATCCCCTCAGCTTACCCACCTATTCGGGTTCACTGTATGAACCCTCAGTCAAAGTAGTGTATGAAGATGCCAGCGGTCAGTATATCCTGGTCGAGGTTAACGGTAAATTACATGCTTATTATCTATAAGCAGGGAACCATGAGAAGATTTTTTCTGCACCAAAGTAAAAAATCTTCGCTTCTGGCATCTCAATTTTGCCAGTTTCGACACTTATATATATAGAAACTAATTTCAAGGAGTGTCGAAATGAAAAGAATCATTCTTTTCCTGATCATGGCTGTCATCAGCCTAAATGTGATTTGTGCTGTTATCGATTATGCAGCGATGAATCACCAAACCACCAATGGCAAAAACAAAAGAATAAGCAAATTTACCGTTATCAAATAGGAGGTAACATGAAAAAAGCTTGTTTGACTACTATTACAACACCCTTAAGTAAAGGAGAAGAAAAATGAGACAAAGAGTATTATTAGTGACCCTTGTACTGTCTTTACTTAGCATTACCGGTCTTATCCACGCCCAAAACAGCATGCCCCTGCTATACAGTTTTGAAGGACCATGGGCAGAATCATGGTACGGAAGAAAAATGGCTGCCATAGATTTAAATGCAGACGGCTATGATGATTTGCTTGTATTCTCAGGTGGTAGTACAACAAACCCAGACGATTGGACGTATTACCAATTGTTTTGGGGGGGTAACGCTATGAGCCACGAGGCAAGCCTTATCAAAACAGGAGATTTTAACGGACAGGTAACAATTTATGTAATGATGAATGCAGGAGACCTCAACGGAGACGGTTATGATGATCTTATGTATTCGGAACGTTATGCCTATATGGCAAATGATTCCTTAGCTATACGGATAGTTTATGGAGGGCCCAATGCGGATATGACGCCGGATTATACTATAAATACGGATTATGCCCCGAGCCCGGGTAGACCCCGCATTGATCCCCAATGGAGGTTGGGAGACATCAATGGCGATGGTTATGATGATCTGGGGATATTACATTGGAACAATGGTAGTTATCCAGATTTGGCAATTATGTTGGGTGGCAGTTTCCAGATAATCACGGTTAAATCCTCAGTATCCGATAATAGAATATATCAGATCAATGGAGTTGGAGATGTCAATAATGATGGATATGACGATTTTGTGGTGGGATATGCACTGCGCATAGATAATGTGATCACTACGTTCAGATATTTATTTTTTGGTGGTGACCCCATTGACCTTGATAACCCTGTCTTGCTACGCACTCTTGCTGATAATGGAGCGTGGAATTTCCCTGGTGCATACAAGGTGGGTGATTTCAATGGAGACGGCTTTGATGATTTTGTATATTGCAACGGTGATTCTTGGCCAGAAGACAACAAGCTACGCTATGGCGCAGAGGACATTATGTCTTCAGACGAATTCACGCTATTGAACATAGGAACTTCCCCGAGTCTGATTAATATGGATTGGCATGACAGGGTTGTATATGGTGATTTTAATGGCGATGGTTACAGCGATATCGCGGGTGCGAATTTCAAAGCCTACATTTATCAAGGAGTTGCTGGATTTTGGCTGGGAGGAGCCAATCCCAACACAACGTGTGACCTAAGGATCGACCGTCCGTCCACATCACCATATCAACAGTTTGGTTATTATATGGCAGCCGGTGATTTTAATGGTGACGGTTACTGTGACGTGGCTATCTCGGCTCCCCATGCACTCCCCGCTTATGATCCAGTCTATAAGGGCTATGTATATATCTTTGCTGGGAACTCCGATTTGACCGACACAACGGTATCCACAGACGATTATCTGCAGCCCCCTGCTACCGAGAACATCAAAATCAAATGCTATCCCAATCCATTTCATGCAGCGTTCCCCAAGATCAGTTATGAGATAGAGGGGGAGCTACCATCTCATATTGATTCGGCGATA
>JAAYJN010000116.1 GCA_012522935.1 Candidatus Cloacimonadota bacterium
TGGGATAACACACACTATATGTTAAATGAATTTAAGGCAATGGGATATGATACGGGTCTATCCAGCACACCAGTGATTCCCCTGCATGTGGGAGATATGATGGTGGCATTTGAAATGTGGAAACGCCTGGCACAGGAAGGAGTCTTTATCAACCCCGTGATACCGCCAGCCGTGCCACCCAATTCCTGCCTGATACGCACATCCTTTATGGCTACTCATACCAAGAGCCAGCTCGATATGGCATTGGAGAAATTCCATAAAATTGGCAAAGAACTAAACGTGATTTAAACAAAATAAAATATATGGAGGAAACATGGCAAGCCAAAGCAGTGCCAAGTATTACAAGAATCTCAAAGAGATGTCTCCCATCCGCGCCATTGCGGAAACACTGATGAACAGTCATTCAATTCGTAAAATCGACATCCGGGAAGCCTATGAAATGGCAAAGAATCAAGCCGGAGTCACCGTAACCGACCTTCCCATGTGTCAGGAGTTTGTGAAGCTTCACAATCTGCCGGCAGATGCAAAGGTCCTCACTGATTGTCATGGCACCATCATCGGGCGTACAGCCAAAGCCAGACGCTTTTATCATCGCCTCAACCCCAGCCAAAAGAACAAGCTGGAAGGAGACTTCCGCGAAGCAGCATGGCAGATGCAAAAGTATCCGCTCATCAAAGCAGAAGCCGTCTTGGGAATGGACAAAGACCTGATGATCAAAGCCACCTTTGTTACCACAGAATCAGACGTGGCAAACGTCTTTAACTGGCTTTTGAACTTCACCCCTTACGAGCAACAGAAAGCAGAATATGAGGCAAGCCCAGAGCTGCCCATTCAGGATATCATCTTGGTGGCATTTAACGAATGGACTTGTGACGATCCTTTCTACAACAACGTTGGTGCTCCCCAGCTGGCATTGGTGGATGAAAAGCATAACGTGATCGTCAATATGGGCATGCGCTATTTTGGCGAACGCAAGAAAGGCACTCTCACCTTGGCGTGGACTTCCGGTATCCGCATCGGCATGGCAGCCTGTCATGGTGGTATCAAAGAGATTGATTTCAGCACCTGTAAAGACGCTGACTACCACAAGCTGGGCAAACGCTCCATCGCCTTCTACGGCCTTTCCGGCACAGGCAAATCATCCCATACAAACAACCACGACAATGCCGGTACCCTGCCCGAAGGATTCTCCAAGGTGGTGTTGCATGATGATGCCTTCCAAATTGACTTGGAAAACAAGCTCTGCCGTGCCTGGGAGCCCACACTGTTCGATAAGACGGATAGCCGCCCCATCGATCATCCAGACTGGAAGTATGCCCTTGCCACCATGAACCATGCTGTGATGGAATTTGATGGCAAGAGACTGCCCGTGGGGCTGGACTTAAGAAACTCCAACGGTCGTGCACTTTTGGATAGAGGCCTCCTGGGCAACTATGTAAACCGTTGTGCCTTCCCCAAAGCTTTGGTATGGCTAATGAAAGACAGCGTGCTGCCACCTGTAATCAAATTGGGTAACAAACACCTCGCCGTAGCAATGGGTGCATCCTTGATGACTCAGCGCAACCGTGCAGAAAACGTGACCGAGGAAGAACTGGGCAAGCTGGTCTTTGAACCCTTTGCCAATCCTTTCCGCGTGTATGAGCTTTACAAAGACGTGGAAGCCTTCCTGAAAGTGGTGGAAAACGGTGCTGATGTGTATTGCTTCAACTCCCGTGGATACTGGAAAGAATCCGATGACGAGCTGGAAGCAATTCCCCTTGTCACCTCTCTCACCCTCCAGACAGCAGTCCTTACAGACAAGCTGGAATGGGAAGATTGGGATATGCTGCCCGGTGCCATGATCCCCACCAAGGAAAGCATTGACAAAGTGATGCCTGGCTACTATGACAAGTATCAACCCAAAGCCCGTGGCAACATGGATAAATACTTGGCAACCCTCAAGGATAGATTCCATCAACGCCGTGATTACTTGGGTAATAGCGATCTCGCAGAACGCCCCGAACTCTTGGATGCGATAGTATCAACCCTGCATCTGGACGTTTAAAAATAACCTGTATAAAGTTAAGCCCCCGTCGATTGTGCGGGGGCTTATTCTATTGTCGTTTTAAAAGGAGTTACTTGGATTTAGTGGCTGCCTTGCTTTTTTGATCTTTTTGAGGCTCGGCAGGTTTCTCTGTTTTGCTCTGGTCTTCCTTGGTTGCTTTGGCAGGAGGCTGGGCTTTGGGCTTTTCCACCGGTTGCGCAGGTGCAGCAGGCTTTGTTACCTGAGGTTGGGCATCCTTGGCAGGAGGGGAAGCAGCTTTCCTGGTTTCTGTTCTATTATTGGAGGGTACCACCACAGGGGACGAAGGAGCTTTGGTAGGTGTGGTCTTCTGCTCATACTTTGGAGGGTTGGGCGGTGGATTCTTTGACTTATCCGGCTTCACGGGGTCATTGGCACTGCCGATGGGAGGTTTTTGTGTGGAACCCGCAGTGACATCCCCTTGATGTATAACAGGAGGCCTGGGTCTGGGATGACTGGGTGGAGGAGGAGGTGGCGGAGGCGTCCATCCCGTGTAGTAATAGGGAGGATACCAGGGGTGGAAATGGTGATGATGACGCGGCTTGGGATGGCGGTAGCGATAGCCATAATACACGCTCACCTGCCAGTATTTGTTTTTCACATCCCGCTCCATCTCAAACCTGAATACAGAAGGCGATTCCACTGCCTCACTTTCACTCTCATGCGTGAAAGGAACGTATATCTCCTCTTTGATGGGCAGATATCCCTTTTTGGTGATCATCAGCATGATGGCTCTACCGGGGATACCTTCCTGGATATCCATATATTCATCCATTATTACGGGATAGACGGGTGTGGGCGTTTGTGCCAGATACAAGTCTGGATCATAGAGGGTTACATCAGCTCCCTTGGGCGATGTAATCACCTTAAATGCTCCATACATGGAATCAGCATGCAGCAATGCGCCAAATGCAAGCACACCAAGCAGTATAAAAATGAGCTTTTTCATAATTGACTCCTAAGCTAATCTCTACTTGATTATACCTCAGGAATGGCAAAAGCCTGCATAAAACCTATTTGAAATAATAGTATATCCCCACTTGAGGGATATACATTATGATGTCATCCTTATGGTCGTAAGTAATGGGCAATTCAAAGGAAACATGGAAATGGCGGGTGATTCCCAGCTCCACGCCGGGTCCCATGCCTACCACCCATCCGTGTTCTGTCTCATTGGACCTTGTGATGGGATCATCAGTGAGAATATAATCGATACGGCTGTATCCATAGGAATCAGTATATTGGTTCTTCTCATAGGTGGCAGTGTGGAGAGTCTTTCTATTATAATGGTATGACCCACCACCCATCAGATAAAACCTGCCCATATTGAAATGGTCCAATATCACTATGCCATTGACGGCAGCAGAGGCGTAGGTACTGCGACCCTTTTTGGTGACATTGATGAGGTCTGCTGTGCTATCAAGATCATCATAATGATAGGTGCCAAATTTCACATCGTTATTTCCCAGAGTATATGCCCCCAATGTGCCTTGAATACCCAAGGTTTCACCCATCCAGCGCATGGAATAACCATTGCCGGAGGAAGTGCCAAAATGCAAGCCAAAGGATGCCTTATCATTTGACACTTGGGCGCTGAGGCTCAATGCGACAAGGGCAAAGAGCAGGATAAGGATAAAGTGTTTGTTATTCATGTTTCACCTTCTTGTTAAAATAATGCTGTTCGCTGGGCTTCTATCAGCCTGCAAATGCAGCTTTTATTTATATGCTTTAATCAAATTGTACGCGTGGTGCTTCCTCGGCTCCAACAGCTGCCTGGAAAAAGGGCAAGGGACGCATGCCAAATATGGAAGCTATGATGTTATTTGGAAATACAACCACGTATTTGTTGAAACTGGAAACACTGTCATTAAAGCGTCCACGTTCTGTGGTAATACGGTTTTCTGTGCCTTCCAGCTGATCTTGCAGTTGCAGGAAGTTCTGATTTGCCTTCAGTTCTGGATAGTTTTCCACTACAACCATTAAACGGTTGAGAGCAGAACTGAGGCCCGCCTGAGCTTCTTCAAACCTGGCAAAAGCCTCAGGATCGTTGATCAATTCGGGGTTCACGTTCATCTGCCCCACTTTGGCGCGGGCTTCCACCACGTCTGTGAGCGTACTCTTTTCAAAGTTGGCTGCTCCCTGCACGGTGGATACCAGATTGGGTATAAGGTCAAACCTGCGTTGATATTGGTTTTGCACCTGTCCCCATTTGTTGTCCACTTCCACCTTGAGGGTGCGAATCTTGTTGTAACGGCCAATGGTGTATCCTGCAATAATGACAATGAGCAGGATAATGGCCACGATAACGATGTATCCTTTTTTCATCTTAGAGTTCCAATCTCCCTTTAATTATAAATTAAGTGCAGTCTGCCAAACTGCTTCTTTTTGTCCAGAAAAATTTGCACCACTACCTGCCTACAACAAAAGCTTAATGCCTTGAATTCCGGGCTTTCGGGCAGGTCTCCCTTATTAACCTCCTTTGTCTCTCCTTTGTCTGGGCATGGGTGAGGCAAAGGTGGTACAAGGGTGGTTAATGGGCAAGCAATACCAGATTATACAGTTTCATGCATTTACACATACTATTATATTAAGGCAAAAACATGGGAATGTCAACACTAACAATCCCAGTGGTGCCATGAATTATGAAAAGGGATGACAACCGTGATAGTCGTCATCCCGTATTCTATGTTATTATTAACAGTTATTCTGTTTGTGACTCTTCCTGTTCGTTGGTTTCCGGCACAGGGGTCTCTGCGGGAGCCTCTTCGGGAACTACTTCTTCAGGAGCAGGTGATTCTTGAGGTTCTGTTTCTTCTGCGGGAGCCTCTTCAGGAGTAACTTCTTCTGGCTCAGCAGTTTCTTGGGGTTCTGTTTCTTCCACTACGGGTTCAGGCTCTACTGTGGGTTCTTCCACGGGAGCTTCTTCCACCACTTCCTCAGGAGCAGGTGCTTCTTCCACTGTGGCTTCAGCTTCTACAGGCTCTGGGGTTGAATCTTCTTCAACGGGAGCCTCTTCAGCGGGAGCTTCGACAACAGGCTCTTCCACAGGCTCTGTGGTGGGCGCTTCTTCGGCAGTAACAGGAGCTTCTTCAGGGGTGGCTTCCTGCTGTGTCTCCATTTCCTGTGTGGTCTCTGTTTCAGCTTCCAGGGCTTCCTGTTCTTTTTCCTGGCGACGTTTTTCACGGCTCTGCTTTTCAGCTTTTTTCTTCAGGTTTTTGGCAATGCGATCACGGATATATTGCTCGTGAATGGCAAGGTATTCTTCCTGCAGCTTGAGATCGCGTGAGAAGAAGAATGCTTTTACAGAGAGGATGAGCCGGCGGTTGTCCATATCCAGCTCTATTACTTTGAGCGGCAGTTCTTCACCCACGAAAAAGGCTTCTTCGGAGTGTTCCAGCTTGGGAATGGCGAGGTGTGAAATGGGGACAAAGCCTTCCACCACATCATTTTCCAGCTGGATATCCACCAGTACGCCCTTGGGGATAAGCTTGCTGATGGTTCCTTTTACTTCGGTATTAACGGGAAGGAGGTTGTTCAGGTTTTCCCATGGATCGGGGCTCAGCTGTTTCACTCCCAAGGCGATACGGTGCAATACACGATCGATGGAAAGGATAACGGCTTCCACTTCCTGTCCCTTGCGATATACTTCGCGAGGATGGTAGACGCGCTTTGTCCAGCTGATATCAGAGATATGGATCAGCCCATCGATGCCTTCTTCGATGGCCACAAAGGCGCCAAAGGCAGTGAGGCTTTTGATCTTGCGATTGAGGACGGTGCCAATGGGATAGCGGTCTTCAATGGTGAGCCACGGGTTGGGATCCATCTGTTTCATGCCCAGAGAGATGCGTTTGTTCTCCTTATCCAGTTCCAAAACGATGGCGTTTACCGTGTCATCCACTTTCACAAACTTGCGGGCATCGGTGATTTTCTTTGTCCAAGACATCTCGGAGATATGCACAAGGCCTTCCACACCGGGCTCGATTTCCACAAATGCACCATAGGATTTTACGCTCACCACCTTGCCGGTGATGCGGGTGCCTTCAGGGAATTTCACTTCAATGGTTTCCCATGGATGGGGCACCAGCTGTTTGAGTCCCAGGGAGATCTTCTGGTTTTCAGCATCGAAACCAATTACTTTCACTTTCAATTTATCGCCAATATTGAGCATTTCGGAAGGATGTTTCACCTTGCCCCAGCTCATATCGGTGATGTGCAACAGGCCATCTATTCCACCCAGATCTACAAATGCACCATACTGGGTTATATTTTTCACTTCCCCGTCAAGCTCGGTATCCAGCTGGATTCTTTCCAACAGTTCAGCTCGCTTTACAGCTGCTTCATCTTCCAGCACGGCTTTGCGGGAAACGATAATGTTTCTGTGATCTTCATCCAGGCTCACCACTTTGAATTGCAGTTCTTTACCGATAAAGGGATCAAAATTGGGGATGGGCTTGAGGGATACCTGGGAGCCGGGCAAAAACGCCTCAATTCCCAATACTTCCACGATCATGCCTCCCTTCACTCTGCGACGTACCACGCCGGGCAGAGGGGATCCATCTTCATGAGCTTGCCTGATCTTTTCGATGTTGTGGATAAAATCTGCCTTTCTCTTGGAGAGTTCCAGCTTGCCTTCACCGTTTTCGATGCGATTGATATACACCTTGATCACGGAGTTTAGCTCTGGAACACCGCTGTAGGCAAATTCACTGATGGGAATTACTCCATCAGATTTGTAGCCGATCGCCACTACAACATCTTTGTCTGTTACGCCCACTACAGTGCCTTCTTTGATTTCTCCACTTTCAAAGCTTGCCGTGTATGCATCGATCATGCTCAGCATTTCTTTGTGCTCTTGCTCTTCTTTGCTCAGTTCAGCTTCAGGCTCTTCCGGCTTTTCGGGCAAGGGCTCAGACACGGGTGGTTCTTCAACAACCGGCTCTGCAGGCGTCTCATCCATTGTTGGTGTTTCAGTTATGGTTTGGGGTTCAGTGAGTTCAGGTTCCACTTCCGGAGTTTCCTCCTGGCTTGTGGTCTCCTGGGTTTCGATAGGTTCCTGTGTTGGTTCGGAGCCTTGTTCCTCTGTGGGAACTTGCTCTTCTTCGTTTGTCTGCGACGTCTTGTCTATCCCTTCCAGCAGCTCTTGTTCGCTGAGGTCGGTTTTGACTTCGTTTTGATCATGAGTTAACATGATTCCTCCTTAAACAAGGGGATTTCTCCTACAGAAGTCACTCTGTCGGACTCCCCATTTATATCTTTAATTCTATTGTAAACTGCTACGATGGTCTCGGCAGGGGTGGATGCTCCGGCTGCCAAGCCCACATCGGTGAGACCGCAAAACCATTCCCGCTTCAATTCATCTTCTCCTGCCACATGATAACAACGGCTGTATTGATTGCAAAGCTGATATAACTGTCTGGTATTGGAGCTATTATGGCCACCAATCACGATCACCAGGGGAAGCTCTTGCGCAAGCTGGGCGGAGGCATCCTGACGCTGTTGGGTGGCAAGGCAGATGGTATTGAATACCCTCAGCTCGGTAACGCGGGTGGAAAGCCACGCCACGAGGTCTGCCAAATGCTGTGGTTTCTCCGTGGTTTGGGCTATCAGGCAAATCTGGGATGAGGGCAAAGGCTCAGGGCGTTCATCCGCTCCCACTATTTGTGTTCCTTTGCCGCCCCATGATTGGATGGCGATCACTTCCGGATGGTTTTTATCACCCATGATCATCACCTGATACCCTTCCTCAGCCATGCTTTTGGCAAGCTTTTGGGCTCTCAATACATAAGGACACGTGGCATCCACAATCTTGTTATTATTGGATGTCAAGGTCTCCAACACTTCTCTGGTAACGCCATGGGAACGCAGGATCACAGTATGACCAGTTAACTTGTGAAAGTCATCACAAATCAAGATCCCCTGCTGTTTGAGCTTGTTTACAATATAGGGATTGTGGATCAGCTCGCCCATGCTGCACACCTTGTCTCCAAGCCCGGCGGCTTCTTCCGCAAGCTGGATGGCTCTGCGCACACCAAAACAAAAACCTGAAAACTCTGCCAGATAAATGTTCATAGCCCACCCAATATCTTTTGCACATGCTGATAAAGCAAATCAACCTGCCCCTCCAATGTGAGCAGGGTGGTATCTATCAGAATGGCGTCATCAGCTTGCACAAGGGGTGCCAAAGTGCGGTTGCGGTCGTTCTTATCACGTTGTAAAAGATCAGCACGGACGTCTTCAAAGCTGGCGGCAATGCCTTTGGCTTGCAATTCCAAAAGCCTGCGCTGGGCTCTGGCATCCACGTCCGCTGTTAGGAAAAACTTGATGCGGGCATCGGGGAACACATAGCTGCCAATATCGCGGCCATCCAGGATAAAGCCCCCTGCATGGGCGATACGGCGCTGCAGCTCCACCATTTTAAGCCTTACGGGAGTTAGCGCAGAAATAGCAGAGGACATCTTGGAGATGGATTCGGAGCGGATCAACTGGCTCACATCCTCATCATCCAAAAAGACACGGTTTTGCTCTTGGGCAAAATCCATCCTCAGATTGATGGAATCCATCATTGTGGCAATGGCGTCCACATCTTCCAGAGACAGCCCTTCACGCTGGGCTTGCAGCGCACAAGCACGATACATGGCACCTGTATCCAGATACACGTATCCCAGCCTCTGCGCCAGCAATCTGGCGGTGCTGCTTTTGCCGGAAGCGGCAGGTCCATCAATGGCTATTATTACTTTCTGCATTTACTTTTCACCGATTCTACCAAGAAATTCAATGCCTAAATCAAGTCAATGCTTTTTTTTTCAATGGATAATAACAACCAGATCGAAGCCCTTTTGCCCGTAAATTATATCGGGAGACCCATCCTCCGTAATACAGCGCCCAATGCCCTCCAAATCAGGGTTTGATAGGAGTCTATTCCTCCAGATCGCTCACAGCTTGACTGCCGGCATCCATAAACACTTCGGAAACTGTGGGATGAGCATGGATGGCAGTGGCAAGATCATACACCGTGCCTTCCATTTCCAGCAGTAAAGCCGCCTCGGCAATCATATCGGTGGCGTTGGCTGCCACAATCTGCACCCCCAATACCTGGGAGTACTTGGGTTCATAAATCAGACGCAGATATCCTTCTGAAGCTCCCTCTGCCAGAGCCTTTCCATTGGCAGCAAGGGAGTATTGCTGTGTCATATATTCCACACCTTCTGCTTTCAGCTGGCTCTCAGTTTTGCCAATCTGTGCTATTTCCGGATCACTGTAGATATTGATGGGCATCAATTCCAGGGCATCCACATCCAGATTTCTCCCATGAATATGATCGATCACAGCCAGCCCTTGTGAGGAAGCTGCGTGCGCCAGATAGCTTTTGCCATTTACATCTCCGGCAGCATAGATATTGGGGATGGAGCTCTGGAAGGAATGGTTTACCTCAATGAAGCCATCCTTTAGCTGCAGCTCCACCTTGCTCTTGGGCAATACAGCCTTGCGCAGAGAGCAATTGAGGATGGTGTCATACTCGATTTCCTGTTTGTCTATGAATGCCTTTTCACCATCAAAGCGGATTTTCTGGGCAGGCACCACGGTCACCCTTTCCTTCTTCAGTTTACGCTGGACAAAGGATTGCAGGGATTCATCCAGTTCTGGCAATAAAGCCTCACCCGTGAGGGCAAGCACCGGTTCTCTGCCCAAAAGCTGGAAGAATTGCAGCATTTCGTAGGCAACAGGTCCTTCTCCCCAGATGATGGGCTTTTCAGGGAGGGTATCACTATTGGCAAGTGCCTCCACGCCCAATACCTTCTTCATCCCATCCAGCTCGGCAGGCCTGGAACCTGTGGCAATGAGTATGTGTTTGGTCTCAAATATCTGCTTGTCTGCCTCCACCTCTGTGGGAGAGATGATCTTGGCTTCTGCCTTCAAGAATTCCACACCGTTTTTTTTCCATAGGAATTCGATACCTCTGGAAAGCTTGGCGATTACATCGGAGGAGCGCTTGCGGGCTTGTTTCCAATCAAAGCCAATCTTCTTGGCATCCACGCCGGTGATTCCAAAATCTGCACTCTGTTTCACGATTTTATTATAGAGCTTTGCGCTTTCCAGCCATGTTTTGGAGGGAATGCAGCCCCAATTCAGACACATTCCGCCTATATAGCGTTTATCGATAACCAGAGTCTTCAACCCCGTCTGTCCAGCACGAATAGCCGCCACATAGCCAGCGGGACCACTGCCAATGATGATAAGATCATACTTCATTTTGATTCTCCTTTATATCCCTCTTTGCCTCCATCCCACATGGACAAGAGCAGAAGTGGATTCTGCAGGTATTCCAAGACAAGGTTCAAAAACCGTGCCACGTCTCCCCCATCCACTATTCTGTGATCCACGCTCATGGAGATGGGCAGCACGTTGCCAACCACTATTTCACCATCTTTCGCCACTGGTTTATGGGTAATTTTACCCACGCCGAGGATGGCTACCAGCGGATAGTTGATCACGGGAACGGCATAATAGCCACCTATGGAGCCAAAGCTGGTGATGCTGAAGGTGCCGCCTTTGAGCTCGTCTAATTTCAATTCACGTTTGGGAGCGCGAGTGGCAAAGTCGTTGAGCTTTGTAGCCAGCTCCAGCAGGCTCTTTTGATCGGTATCAGGAATCACGGGCACCACCAAGCCGTCATCGGCATCCACCGCTATACCTATATTGATGTTATTCTTATAAATAATGCGCTCAGCTTCCATATCCAACTCTGCATTGAGGATGGGATATTCCCGCAAAGCCATGCTAACTGCGCGAATCACAAATGGCAGATAGCTGATATTGACGCCCAGCTCTGCAAAGTGTGGTTTCAAGCTGGCACGTGCCTCCACCAAGGGCGTGATTTCCACCTCATCCATCACACTCATGTGAGTGGCGTTCTGTTTGGAGCGAATCATATTTCTGGCAATCGTCTTGCGGATCATGGAAAGCGGCTGGCTGGTAAATTGTTCTTTTACAGGGGCAGGCTGTGCCGGACTGGCAGCAGGTTGTTGATGTTTGGATCTCTCGATATCCTTTTTGGTCACTCTGCCTGCGGGTCCGGTGCCGGTGATGGTAGTGATATCAATGCCCAAATCCTTAGCCATTGCCCTTGCCACGGGGGTTGCCAAGACTTTCCTTGTCCCCTCCTGTTTGACGGGGGCTTCGGCTGCTGGCAAACCTTCACCAGAGGAGGGCAGATAGGCTCCCTCGCCTGCCACTTCAATGGTGCCCACCACGCCAAATCCCTTCTCCTCCACCTTGGTTTCTGATGGAGGCAGGGGCTGCTCAGCGGCTGTCTTAACTGCTTCTTCGCCTTCCACACCGGGGATGTCGATTTCCACCAGGGCGTCCCCCACCTTGATGGTATCACCCACTGCGCCAAAGCGTTGGGATATTATTCCATCTTTGGGGGAAGGTATGTCTGTCACCACCTTATCGGTTTCCATCTTCACCACCGGGTCGCCGGAGCTGATGCTTTGTCCTTTTTCCACATACCATTCTATGATTATGCCTTCTTCCAGGCCTTCACCGATATCGGCAAATTTGAATATGTATTTCATGATTTGCTCCCTTAATAATTAACAAGTTTTTCGATTTCCCACGCAATGCGCTGGGGCGAGATCATATAATGCTTTTCTCCCAAAGGAAGGGGGATAACTGTATCAAAGCCTGTCAAGCGCTTTGGCGGTGCTTCCAAAGAGAGGAAGGCTTCTTCGTTTATCACACTGATCAATTCTGCTGCAGGACCATAGCTCTGCTGAGCTTCCGTCACGATCAGCGCTCTTCCGGTCTGGCGCACGGCGGCTCCAATGGTGTCCCGATCAATGGGCCAGATGCTTCTGAGGTCGATTAGTTGCACGCTGATGCCTTTTTCTTTGACCAACACCATTGCCTTTTGCACTTCGCGGATCATGGCTCCATAGGCAATCACCGTGATATCTTCACCCTGGCTGATCACCTTGGCTTTGCCTATGGGAATCTGATATTTCTCTTCGGGAACCTCCTGCTTGATGGCACGGTAAATGCGTTTGGGCTCCAGATATATCACAGGATCAGGATCCTCTATGGCAGCGATCAACAGCCCTTTGGCATCATAAGGCGTGGAGGGGATCACCACCTTCAGGCCGGGAGTGTGTCCAAAATAGGCTTCCGGACTCTCGGAATGGTGTTCCAAGGCATTGATGCCACCGCCATATGGTATCCGGATAACCATGGGCACGTGATACTTGCCTCTGGTTCTATTGCGAAAGCGGGCAATATGGGAAATTATCTGATTGAATGCGGGATAGGAAAAGCCATCGAATTGCATTTCAATGATGGGCTTCATGCCGGAAATTGCCATCCCCAATGCAGTGCCGGCAATGCCGGATTCTGCCAGAGGGGAATCGAACACACGTTCTTTGCCGTGCTTCACCTGCAGGCCTTCTGTGACGCGAAACACGCCACCTTCCACGCCCACGTCCTCGCCATACACCACGATGCTTTTATCTTCCTGCAGTTTGATATCCATCGCATCATTGATTGCTTGTACCAAATTCATCACTTTCATTTCACACCTCCGCTGGAGTTTATAAAGTTCATATAGTCATTCTTCTGCCGTTTCAGCTCGTCGGGCATTTCCTCATAGAGATAGCCAAACACATCATCGATATTGTATTCTGGATAGTGCTCTGCTATTTCAAATTCGGCATCTATCTTCTTGCGATAGCTGGCGATCAGCTCTTCTTCCGTAGATACATCCCACAGCTTCTTGCGGGTGAGCCACTTTTGGAGGCGTAAAACAGGGTCTTTCTTTGCCCATTCTTCCTCTTCCTCAGAGGTACGGTATTTGGTGGGATCATCAGAGGTGGTGTGCGCTCCAGCACGGTATGTAACCGCTTCTATCAGGATGGGTCTTTTATTAGTGACCGCATAATCACGGGCAAAGCTGAATACATCGTGCATGGCAAAGATATCATTTCCATCCACCATGATGGATTCCATGCCATAGGCTATTCCCTTCACTGCCAAGTTCTTACTGCGGGTTTGCATCGCCAGGGGAACGGAGATGGCAAATTGATTGTTTTGGATCACAAACACCACGGGGGCATCCCACACGGATGCAAAGTTCAGTGCCTCATGGAAGTCACCTTCCGAGGTGCCGCCATCACCCACAAAGGCAAATACTGCAGCATCTTCACCCTGGTAATTTAAAGCATAACCCAAGCCGGAAGCATGTAAGAGCTGGGAAGATATGGGTACTGCCACAGGTAACACACGGTTGGCTTCCTGGAAACGGGAGCCGTCTTCATGCCCACGGAAGTATAAGAACACCTCGGAAAGCTTCACGCCTTTTGCCAGCCAAGCTCCCAGCTCTCTAAAAGCGGGAACCAGCCAATCTTTCTCCTGCATTACCAATCCAGCGGCAATATGTATGGCTTCCTGCCCCAGATTGGGCGGATAGGTAAACATACGTCCCTGCCTCTGATAGGCAACCGCCATCATGTCTGCCGTGCGCACAAATAGTAAATCTCGATACGCCTGCACAATTTGCTCATTATCAAGCGAAGACTTCCACTTGGGAATCACGAGCTTCCCCTCGGCATCCATCACTTGATATAGCTTGTTATCTATTGCTTGATAGGATTCAAGCGTCTTTATGTCAAACATGGTCAACCACCTTTTTGTCTTGAATTTAATTTCCTACTGATATTATAGGCGATAATTGCCCTTAATGCAAATCTTATGTCCGTGACCATGTATTTTTTATTAGCCACCCTTGTGCCTCCTTTGCCGAGACAAGGGTGAGACAAGGGTGAGACAAGGGTGGTTAATGGGCAAGATAGCGGGGTGGAATGATGGTAAGTGCTGAGGTGGTAAAAGGTAAGTAGTGAGGCGGTGAGCAGTTGTTTGTTGGCATAGTGCACAGGTGGCACATTTTTACTGATAAATACCCATAATTTAAAGGCAAAATGGAGTATAAACCGTCACCCAAAACTGCAAATGACCCTCACTTGGACAAATGGGGATAAGAGCGTATAATATGAGCATTTAAGGGGGACTAAGATTGGACTTGGGATACCAGCCGGTCCTGAATAACGCTTGGAAATCCGAGATCAGAGATGCTTGCCGATACCCTCAAACCAATTATAACTGGCTTTAATAGCATTACTTTTGGGAGGAGGGCTAACGTACCAATTTGAGTCGAAATGAAAATCAAAACTCGGATTAAGGAGACCAGGATTCTTATGATAGAAATCATTATGACCTTCATAAAGTTGGACTCGGGCGGTGTACGAAGCTGTATCTTGGAATTTTAGGTTTTCTCTCTCGGCTTCAAATAGATTCTTTGCCAAGTTCCCCATGTTCAGTATAGACCCAGAATGATTCAGGATTCCAGTATTTGTGTAGAATTTGTTGTCGGTAACCCGCTGATTTGAACCTCTGCTCACAATCCCAATTTCTCCACAGCTAAAGATGGAATCGTAAATGCCTCCAGCTGTTGATGTGGCAAGCTCAGTGCGGATACCCACATCGCAGGCTAAAAATCTGCAGTCCATAACTTTGGGAGAACTGACCTCAAAATATGCACCCAAGTCATTTTGAGAGAAAGTACAATTACTGATCAAGGGTGAATACTGAAGTCCCACAAGATGAATACCAGTAATATTATTGGAAAAGTCGCAGTATTGGATTGTATCTCCAACGGCAGAAGATAGTCCGTTTATAAGCCCCATAGAAAGTCCATCAAATATCATGCCACTCAAGAACAGACTGGCATTGGGATTCTCGTATATCAATCCATAATTATTGGCTCCCATGGAATAAAAACCTTTGTCGCCAACGGTAGAAGTAATCCTAACACTATGACTTGGAAGAGAATTTGTAATTGTTAA
>JAAYJN010000117.1 GCA_012522935.1 Candidatus Cloacimonadota bacterium
AACTATCTGGAATTCCAAAACGAAGAATTTAATAGCTATCAGGCACAACTGAAAGAAGCAATGGAAGAAAGGAGGGCGAAATAATGGCTACCACCGCTTTCCAAAAAGTTTACACAAAGCTGACCCAGGTTACCAAAGCCACCTGCACGGTGAAAGCCTCAGGCGTTGGCTATGAAGAGCTTGCCACCGTTAGCGGCAGATTGGCGCAGGTGGTGAAGATCATCGACGATTCTGTAACCCTGCTGATCTTCTCCGGAACGGAAGGCATCGGCACAGATGCTGAGATCGTCTTCTTTGGCAAGCCGCCCACGCTGAAAGTGGGAGACGACCTGGCTGGTAGATTCTTTAATGCCTATGGCGAGCCCATTGATGGCGGACCCCAGATTGAAGGCAAGGAAGTGGAGATTGGCGGACCCTCCGTGAACCCGGTGCGGCGCGAAGACCCCTCCGAATTGATCGCCACCGGTATCGCCGGTATCGACCTCAATAACACGCTGGTGACCGGGCAAAAGATTCCCTTCTTTGCCGATCCAGACCAGCCCTATAACCAGGTGATGGCTACCGTGGCGCTCCGCACCCCCGCTGATAAGATCATTCTGGGCGGGATGGGGCTCTCCAACGACGACTATCTTTATTATAAGAATACATTTGAAAACGCAGGGATGATAGATAAAATCATCTCCTTTGTAAATACCACCGATGATCCGCCAGTGGAGCGCCTCTTGGTGCCCGATATGGCGCTGGCTGCGGCGGAATATTATGCCATCGAAAAAGACGAGAAGGTATTGGTGCTGCTCACCGATCTCACCCTCTATTGCGATGCGCTCTCCATCGTGAGCAACCGTATGGACCAGATTCCCTCCAAGGATTCCATGCCCGGCTCTTTGTATAGCGATCTTGCCAAGATCTATGAGAAGGCGGTACAATTCCCCAGCGGTGGCTCCATCACCATCATCGCCGTCACCACCATCTCCGGTGGTGATATCACCCACGCCATTCCCGATAACACGGGCTATATCACGGAAGGAAACCTTTACCTGCGCCGTGATACCGATATTGGCAAGGTGGTGATCGATCCCGCGCGCTCGCTCTCCCGCCTCAAAACCAAGGTGATGGGCAAAAAGACCCGTGCGGATCACCCCCGCGTGATGGAGGCTTCCGTGCGCCTCAATGCCGATGCCGCCCGTGCCAAAACGAAGCTGGAAAACGGCTTTGAGCTTTCGGATTATGACGAGCGCACCCTCAAATTTGCCTACGATTATGCCATGCAAATCCTGGCTATCGACGTGAATATCGATACAGACGAGATGCTGGATATCACGTGGGATCTGTTTCAAAAGTACTTCACACGTGAAGAAGTGGCTATCCGAGATGACTTTATGCAAATCCACTGGAAGAAGGAATGAGTCTCAAATTTCAGTATAACAAGATTTCCCAGCTGAATCTGCAAAAGCAGCTGAATATCAGGCAAAACGCACTGCCCACGCTGAAGAACAAGGAATCCGCCTTGCGCTTTGAGGTGAAGAAGGCACGCGATGCAGCCAATGCCCTGGATACAGAGATATCAGAGCGCAGCCAGCAGATAGAGGAGTTTTTCAAGCTGTGGGTGGAATTTGATCCCAGCCTCATCCAGATTGAGGAGGTGCAGATCAAAACGCGCAAGATTGCAGGCGTGAAGACCCCCGAATTGGAACACATTTCTTACAGCATCCGGGAGTTTGATATGTTCATCGCTCCCAGCTGGTGGCTGGATGGCATAGATACCCTTAAGCAGATGTCTCGCATGCAGATAGAGCGTGAATTTATGCTGCGCAAGATGAACCTCCTGGAAGAGGTGCGCAAGAAAACCACCCAAAAGGTGAACCTCTATGAAAAGGTGCAAATCCCCGCTTATGAAGAGGCAATCCTGAAGATTATCCGCTTTTTGGAAGACGAGGAAAACCTCTCCAAAGCGGCTCAGAAGATACTGAAGGATAGGATTGCCAGGGAGGCTTCGGCATGATTGAAAAGATGAGAAAGTACAGCTTTGTGCTGCATCACGCTGATTATGAGAGCTTCCTGAGCGACCTCCAGGATTTGGGGTTGGTACACATCATCCGCTCCACAGATGCTCAAACCCCTGTTCAGCAGGAACAGCTGGAACTGGTGGGGCGTTACAACGATGCGCTGAAGCTCTTCAAAAAGCTGAATTCCCAAAGCGAAAAGGGAAATAGCGGCTTGCCTGCCCTCAGCCTCCTGAAGAAAATAGAGCAGGCTGTGCAGGAGAAAGAACAGCTGAGCCGTGAGGACGACCTCCTCAAAAAGCAAATCCGCGAGCTGAGTCCTTGGGGACACTTTGATTACGATTTGATCCCCCTTTTGCAGCAGGGTGGAGTGCAGGTGAGCTTCCATAGCTGCCTCAAAAATCACTTCCGCCCCCAGTGGGAAGAGGAATACAGCATCAGGCGCATTGGCGAGCAAGCGGGAATCGTGTACTTTGTAGCACTTTATACGGATGAAAAGCCGGATTTGGATTGCGATACCTTCAGCTTTCACGCCCACACCCTCAAAGAGCTGGAATACAGGCTTACCAAATGCCAGCAGGACATTGCCGATATCGACCAATACCTGATGGATACTGCGCCTGAAGCCAGGGAACTCTTTGAAGCCGAGGTAAAGCGCATCTTGGGTGAATACGATTATGAGGATGCCACCCAGCAGGCAACTTCCGAGGTGGAAGACCATCTGCGCGTTTTGGGCGGATGGATACCGGTGGGCAAAGAGCCTGAACTGGTGAACTATCTGGAATCAAGAGGTATCATCCACTTTGCCAGCGATGCCCAGGTGGAGGAAAATCCGCCCATCAAGCTCAAAAACCGCTGGTTTGCCAGATTGTTTGAACCCATCGGCAATATGTATATGCTGCCCAATTACAACGAATTTGATCTCACGCCCTTCTTTGCGCCCTTCTTCATGCTCTTCTTTGGCTTTTGCAATGCTGATATGGCTTATGGGCTCATTATCATTGCCTTGGGATTGATCATGCGCCTCAAAGCCAAATCCCCCGCCACCAAGAGCGTGATGACGCTGGTGATGGTGTTTGGCGCCTCCTCCATATTGATGGGCTGGCTAATGGGCTCCGCCTTGGCGTTTGACCTCAAAGAGACGGTATTGGAGCCCAGTATTCTGATCAGGAATAACGATCAAATCTTCAATTTTGCCCTGCTCTTGGGGGTGATCCAAATCCTCTTTGGAGTGGCGATCAATGCCTTCAAAAAGGGACGCCAATCCGGGTTTTTGTATACCCTTGCCCCCATCGGCACCTTCCTGTTTTTGCTCAGCCTATCCGTGCTGGGTGCCGAGATGTTGGGCAGCGATATCAGCCAGATAAAGCCTTACCTCAGCTATCTGATGTATTCCGGTTTGTTTCTGCTGATGCTCTTTAACAAGCCCAAGCGCAATCCCATTATCAACATCCTCAGCGGCTTGTGGGAGCTGTATAATGTCATTACCGGATTCTTTGGCGATATCCTGTCTTATATCCGTCTTTTTGCCTTGGGCGTATCCAGCGCCATTTTGGGCTTCGTGATCAATTCCATAGGCAGCCAGATGCTTTCCATACCCATCGCGGGGCCTGTGATATTTGTGATATTTATGATCCTGGGGCATTCCTTGAATATCGCCCTGGGCGCACTTTCAGGATTTGTGCATCCCATGCGTCTCACCTTTGTGGAGTTCTTTTCAAATGCGGATTTTCAAGGTCCTGGAATGCAATATAAACCCTTTGGAAATAAACAATAAACTTAATATAACCTGGGAGGTTACATGCCCTACATCATTGCTTGGATCGGAATCTTCCTGATGGTGGGTCTTGCCGGAATCGGCAGCGCCATGGGAACCGTTATGGGAGGCAGCGCATCTGTCGGTGCCCTCAAAAAACGTGACGACATCTTTCCATACTGCCTCATCCTGAGCGCCATGCCCGGTACTCAGGGGCTTTATGGTTTTGGTGCCTTCTTTATCCTGCAAACCCATATCAACCCAGCGATTACCCTTTTGCAAGCCAGCGCCATTTTTGGTGCCGGATTGATAATGGGCACGGTGGGATATCTTTCCGCCGTCTATCAAGCCAAGATCGTTTCCAACGGTATAGAAAGCATGGGCAATGGTAATGACGTGTTCACAAACACCCTGATCTTGGGTGTGTTGCCCGAACTCTACGCCATTATCGCTTTTGCATCCTGTTTCCTGATCGGTGGAATGATCCCGAGTTTGGCATAATTTCCAATGCGGAGGGGCCCTGCGTGGTCCCTCCCTATCTTTGAATCTGATGAGAAAACAAGAATTTCAAAACCCTTTCGATCCCCCGCTGGATCAGCCGCCACTGCCACACAGGGGTGCATTGATCCTGTTTTTGGGGATACTGGGATTCTTTACCCTGGGCATAACAGGGGCGATTGCCTGGTACTTGGGAAACCAAGATCTGCGCCAGATAAACGCCGGTTTGATGGAAGCCAAAGGTAGCGACCTCACCGGTTATGGCAGGATCATCGGTATCTTCACCGTGATCTTAGCGCTCTTGGCAATTGTGGTAAAGGCCTTTTTATTGCTCAGCGCTGAAATGCCTCCACTATAAGATTAAACCTTATCTGTACAGGGTTTGTCTATTCTGGGCTCACATCTCAGCCAGGCGATTTGAGACAACAGTGAAAAGGGTTGCCAATCAGCTTTCCTTGCGGCAAGCGGGCATATCGTTATGAGCGGAATATCTGGAATATTTGCATTTGATGATGCGCACAGCCTGCCAGCGCACATGCTGAAAGAGATGCATCTCCTTATAAAGCACCGGGGCTCTGCTGATGAGGCTTTCATCACCTTTCCTGCATCTGGCAAAACGGCAACAATCCACTCTGGACTTGATTCCCAAACCCCCTCCAAACATCCCCTTCTGCCTGATGATCTGATGCTAAGGTTGGGGATGGGCATGCGCTCTTTATTTACCAACGCAGAGGATGCTGATGGCTGCCGTCACATCAGCAGTGCCAAGATGGGGCTACATATCGTATTTGCCGGCAATATCTACAACCGTAATGAATTGCGCCAGCTGCTGGAAGCCATGGGCGGAGTCTTTGAGGGCAATAGCGATGCAGAGCTGGTTTTGAAGGCATACTCCGTGTGGCAAAAGGAGTGTTTGGAGTACTTTAATGGGGATTGGGCTTTTGCCCTCTGGGATGCAAGGGATGGCAGTCTGTTTTGCAGTCGCGACCGCTTTGGTATCCAGCCTTTTTATTATCTACAGCAGGATGGTATCTTCTTCTTTGGCAGCGAGATCAAACAGCTCCTGCCCTTCCTTGGCAATCAACAGCTAAACCTGCCCATGCTGCGCCGCATGATGAAGATCAATGCCATGCTCAACTATCGTGATGAGACGCCCTGGCAGGGGATCAAATGCCTGCAGCCCGGTGAGAATCTGTATATCAAGGATGCCCGTCTGCACACCCATCATTATTATAGTTTGCATCCAGAGTTGTTTGGCAAACTGGAATTCAGCTTTGAGGATGCCAGCCTGCAATATCAGGAGCTGCTGTGGGATAGCATCCATATACGCAGCCGTGAGACACAGGCATTGGGTGCAGGGCTTTCCGGAGGCTTGGATTCCTCCGCCATCGTGTGTGCCTTCCAACAGATGAGGCAGGAGCCCCTGCCCACCTTCTCCTCTTACTTTGCGGAGCATCCACAGCTGGATGAAAGAAAGTGGATAAACATTGTTACACAACATTGCGGCTGTGACAACCACCTTGTCTCCCCCAGCGCAGAGCAGGCTTGGCAAAACCTCGTGGATGGCACTTGGTACAATGATCTCCCCCTGGGAGCTGGCTGTGCGGCACAATCCGCCGTGATGAAGCTGGCGGCATCCCACAATGTGAAGGTGATGTTAGGAGGACAGGGCTGCGATGAAATCTTCGGTGGCTATCGTCATGCTCAATACCGTTTTATGGCGGATTCCCTCAGAAGCGGAAAGCCGCTGGGTTTCCTGAGGCAATTTGCCAGCCACAGCAAAGGCAAGCCCAGCCTTGAAATCTTTTCCAGCCTCACTAAAACGATGCTAAGTACCATGTTCCCCGAATCCAAACTGTATCAGGTGGAGATGAAGCTGCTGCGCTTTGAGCCCTTTAACGCCTATTTCCTGCAGGCAGCCGGTAATGCCACCCCAGATCAGATTGTGGATCTTGATTCCGGACGGCTGGATAGCTTCCTCTTCAATATGGTGTATGCCACATCCTTGCAAACCCTGCTCCACTATGAAGATAGAATGAGCATGGCAGCCGGCATCCAAAGCCGCCTTCCCTTTTTGGATCACCGTCTGGTGGAGCTCGCCTTTTACCTGCCATCCTCATACAAAATCTCTCCACCCCACACAAAGCTGCTGCACAGACACGCCATCAGCCGCTGGGTGCCCAATCCCATCCTCCAACGCACAGATAAAGCCATCTTTGGCACTCCCCTCGTGAATAGCTGGATGCGCGATGCCCTACACCCCCAAATCAATAAGTTATTTTACAGCAAAGAATTCCGCCAGCGCGGCATCTGGAACCTGCCCAAAATCCACAACCACTGGCAGCGCTATCTGAAAGGAGATGACAGACAGGCGGAAATGCTCTATAATATCATCGCCATGGAAGTGTGGCTGCAAACCTTTATCAAAAACGATCCCGTTATTTGAGGTAATCATGAAACGAATCCTTTTTATCTTTCTTCTCTTCCCCATGCTCTTATCCATGAGCTCATGCAAGCTATTCAAGCGCCCCACCGTGGAGAAAATCCACGATGTGAAACTCTTGAAATTGGGCGTGGATAACACCGAGCTGGAAATCACAATCAGCGTGAATAACCCCAATTCCTATCAATTGAAGCTGGATAAGCTCAATATCGAGCTGCTGAGCAAGGAGCGCGAGAAAATAGGGGCTGCCGCCTTGCAAAAAACAGTGGTTATCCCCAAACGCAAGTCAAACGCCCTCACCTTCAAGGTGACTTTGGATACCAGGCGCACGGCAAAGATGGTGAGCCTCTCCAACCAAAGCGTCTATTTCTATATCTCTGGCACTGGCCACGGCAAAGCCCTCTTGTTTGGCAAAAACTTTGATTTTGAACAGCCTTACGAGCTGAATCTCAAAAAGCATCTGCAGGAGCTGATCCCCCGCTTTGATGCCGGTGGAGAGAATATCTTCAAGCTGAAACGCAGCTATGTGAAGGAACTGGGCATCACCAAGGCAGAAATGGCAGTGGATTTTGTGTTATTAAACCCCTATGGCTTCACCTTCAACCTCAAGGGCTTCCCCGCTGAAGTGTGGCTGGGAGACACC
>JAAYJN010000017.1 GCA_012522935.1 Candidatus Cloacimonadota bacterium
ATATCCGATCTTTGCATACTATTAGCCAAAAACCCTTCAGATATCCATCCCCAATCCCTTTTTTAGCTCTGGGTGAAAACGAAGAAAAGGCAGCATTTTATAAAACTTAAGACATCTTTGCTTGACAAGTTTGTGGGGTATTGCTAAAGTATCATTCTGAATCACTATCGCTTAGTAGCAAAGGAGGTACTAATGCTCACAGACTTGGATATTGCCAGACAAGTCCAGCTCAAAAACGTAGATGAAATCGCCGCCAAGATCGGTCTTGGAGCACAGGATATCGATCATTATGGAGAGTATAAGGGCAAAATACGCTATACCACACTTTCCAAAATTCAAAACAACCCCTATGGCAAGCTGATTCTGGTTTCTGCTATCACCCCCACTCCCGCTGGAGAGGGCAAAACCACCGTTGCCATTGGCCTGTCCCAGGCTCTTAATCCGATAGGCAAAAACTCCATCGTTGCCATCAGAGAGCCCTCCCTGGGGCCTGTATTTGGCAACAAAGGAGGAGCTGCCGGCGGAGGCTGGAGCCAAGTGTTGCCCATGGAGGATATCAACCTCCACTTTACCGGGGATTTTCACGCCGTCACCTCTGCAAACAACACCCTTGCCGCCCTTTTGGACAATTATATCTATTATGACAACGAATTGCGCATAGACCCCCGCAGGCTCACCTGGAAGAGGGTCTTGGATGTGAATGACCGGATGCTGCGCAAGATAGTGATAGGCTTGGGTGGCAGCAAGCAGGGCTTCCCCCGTGAAGATGGATTCGATATCACCCCAGCCAGCGAAATCATGGCGATCCTCTGCCTTTCCAACAACATGGACGAGCTAAAAGAGCGCATCGGCAAGATCATCGTGGGCTTCACATACAAGGGTGATCCCGTCCACGTGCATCAGCTTGGTTTTGAGGGTGCCATCGCCGCCCTGCTCAAGGATGCGCTCAAGCCCAATATCGTGCAAACCACAGAGAATACCCCTGCCTTTGTGCATGGCGGACCCTTTGCCAATATCGCCCAGGGTGCCAATAGTATTTTGGCTACCAAAACAGCGCTCAGGCTCAGCGATTACGTTGTCACAGAAGCCGGATTTGGCTTTGATTTGGGAGCCGAGAAGTTCTTTGATCTGGTGTGCAAATACGGCAATTTCTGCACCGATGCCGTCATCCTGGTTGCCACCATTCGTGCCCTTAAAATGCATGGCGGCGTGAGGGTGAGAGACGTGGCCCAGCCCAATCCGGAAGCAGTAACCAAAGGCTTGGAAAACTTGGCAAAGCACATGGAAAATATCGAGAAGTTTGGCATGAAATCCATCGTTGCCATCAATCGCTTCCCCACAGACACCCAGGAAGAATTGGATATCGTGAAAGACTTTGTCATCTCCAGCGGTTCACAGGCATCCATAGTGGATTATCATGCCAAAGGCGGTGCTGGTGGATTGGAGCTGGCAGAGCAGGTGGTTTCCATGGTGGATAAGGAGGAATGCAGATATCATGGCCTCTACGATTGGAACAGCTCTGTGGAAGACAAGGTGTTCACAGTGGCATCCAAAATCTATGGTGCCCAAGCAGTGGATTATACCACAGACGCCAAAGCCGACCTCAGAAGAATCAATAAATACGGCTTTGACAAGCTGCCCATCTGTATTGCCAAAACCCAAAAATCCCTCTCAGATAACCCCGATTTGATTGGCAGACCCAAAGACTTCCTGGTTACGGTGCGGGAGATAGTGATAGCCAACGGCGCAGGTTTCCTGGTGCCTATCACCGGAGAGATCATGCGCATGCCCGGCTTGCCCAAAAAACCCTCCGCCGAAACCATAGACGTGGAAGACGACGGCAATATCAGCGGATTGTTCTAAACCAGTTAATTACACTACCAAAAATGCCCTTCCTTATTCAGCAGAACGGGAAGGGCATTATCTTATCTATATACAAGGTATATCTATTTTATATCCAATATCTTATGCAGCTGTATCTGAAGTCTTACATCAAGACTGTCTTGCAGGACCCACTCTGCCAGCTTGCCTGCCTTTAGTTTATCTGACACCGGGGAAAAGAGGATGTTCCCACCCTTTAGCCCATGTTGCGCAATAAAGTCTTTCGCCGTCTCATAATCCCTCTTGTCTCCCATCACAAATTTGATTTGGTCATGAGTCTGTAAATATCTCAAGTTCTCAGTGAGGAAGCTCTCCCCATAGCCACTGCTGGGCAGTTTTACATCGATGATCTTGATCACCTCCGGCGGTACCTCTGCCACGGAGATGGAGCCGTTTGTTTCCAAAAGCACTGTGTAGCCCTCATCACACAGCCTTTGTAAGAGCTGGATTGCCTCCGTTTGGCACAGCGGTTCTCCTCCGGTCAGTTCCACCAGATTGCATTGGTACTGGCGGATTTTATCCAGGATTTGCTCTACGCTCCACTCTGTGCCCTCGCCCAATGCATAGCCCGTATCGCAATAGCTGCAATTCAGGTTACAGCCGCTGAGGCGGATAAAGATGCAGGGCAATCCGGCATAGGTGGATTCGCCTTGCAGGCTGTGGAAGATCTCAGCTATTTTCAGCATCAAAATGGCAGGAAGGGAAAGTCTTTGTGATAGCCCAAAGCCTCATCCACCAGGTCGTTCAGCTCCAGGGGATCGCCCAATACAAACTTCTCTTTATTCCCCGTTCTAAACATCGTATATTCATCCTCATCCAGATCCAGCCTTTCCATCCATTCCACATCGCCAAAGCGGGGCACACCGTCTTCCACCAATAGCTTTATGGAGCTGGCTTCCATCATCAGCAAGTTTTCAAAGGGGTCCGGATCATGCTTTTCCACCAAGAGCAGGTTGTGGCAATTCTCAGGATTGAGGCGGGCATAGCTGGAGGGCAGCATCAGGGCTTTGGCTGCATTTTCCGTAACCATTTTATAGAGGGTTTTCAGGGGGATATGCGGATGTTTTTGATGGATGAGGTTAAATTCGGCAATCAGGTTCACACCACCGCTCATAGTGGAATCCGTGCCGATTACCACATTTACCCCGTGCTTTAGTGCCAGATCTATCTTTAGGGTTTCCCCGATCAGATAATAGTTTGAGCTGGGGCACCAACACACGCTGGCTCCTGTTTGGGCGATTTTTATCAGCTCTTCCTCCGTGAGGGCGATGCCATGGATGATGAGGGTGTTTCTTTGCAGCAGCCCCTGCTCTGCCAATTGGGCAAATTCCTGCCGGGAAATCTCGTCTATGCCTTCTGCCAGATGGATGATAAAGGGCATATCTCTGCCGCTTAACTCCATTTCCTTTTGTGGTGTTTCCCCGCCCCACCAGTTGCCCAAGGTGATGGAATGGCATTGGCGAAAGTCTTCCAATACATTGATGGGAAAGCTGTCGTAATAACACGCACCCTGCACCGGAGCGTGATCCTGCACCACGCCACAGCCGCTGAAGATGTTTTTATAGCATCCCAATAGCGCCATTTGTAAAGAGCGGGGCGTGCACAGCTGGAAGCTGCCATCATTCTCCCAAAAGTGATTCCGCTCTTGAAAACTGAAGGATTCTTTCATATCCTCCACCCAGATGTGTGAATTGGCATAGGGACGGTTATCTCCCGCGCGGGGCACCCAATTACCTATCAGGTGGTCATGAGAATTGATGAAAGGCAAATATGCAATAGCCCCTGGAATTTCAAGGGACATATCGTCTTCAAAATCTTCCACCATCAGCTTTAGGCTCAGGTTTGGCTTCAGCAATTCAGAATGCAGCACCCCGGCGCCTACTTTGATGATCATGATCTCAGCTCTTTTACCCTCTTGCTAAGTTTGGGCAGCAGCTCAAACAAATCTGCCACTATCCCCAGATCAGCCACCTTAAAGATCGGAGCATCCGTATCTTTGTTGATGGCAATCACATAGTCTGCAGAAGACATCCCTGCCAAGTGCTGAATGGCACCGGAGATGCCCACCGCTATATAGATATCGGGCTTCACGGTCTTTCCTGTTTGCCCCACCTGATGGGAATAGGGAATCCATTCTGCATCCACGGCGGCGCGTGAGGCTCCCACAGCTCCATCCAAGGCTTCTGCCAAGGCTTCTACCAGGACAAAGTTTTTGGCTTCCTTCAGCCCGCGTCCTCCGGCTACAATCAGGTTTGCTTCAGTGATATTCACCAGGGTGGTCTTTTCTTTTTCAAAGCCCAGCCATTGGGTGCTTTCCTCTCCATCATCAAAAGCAATCTGCTCGCGGATCACTTCCCCTTTGCGCGCCTCATCACGGGGCAGGGTGTTCATCACCTTATGGCGCACTGTGGCCATCTGTGGTCTGTGATTGGAAGTGAAGATGGTGGCCATGATATTGCCGCCAAAGGCAGGACGCGTCTGCATCAGATTGCCACTTTCAGGGTCAAATTGCAGGCCTGTGCAATCGGCTGTTAGACCGGTATGCAGCTCGATGGCAACCCTGGGGATGAAGGAGCGGCCTATCACCGTGGCACCAGCCAAGATGATGGAGGGTTTATACTTCAGCGCCAGCTCGCTGAGGGCTTTGGTATAGCATTCATCACGGAAGTGCATGAGCTTGGGATCATCCACCAATATCACCTTGTCGGCACCGTGGGCAATCAATTCCGAAGCGAGGCCTTCCACATTGCTGCCCAAAAGCACAGCGCTCACTTCACAGCCCATATCCTCAGCCAGCTCGCGCCCTTTGCCCAAGAGCTCCAAGGTCACCGGAGCTATCACTCCGTCCCGCTGTTCTGCATAAACCCAAAGACCTTTATATTCGCTTTTATCGATTTGGATTTCGGTTTTTTTGCGAATCAAAATCGCATCCAAAGGGCATGCTTCCACGCAGGCACCACACAATGTACATTTGTCCAGATCAATGATGGCAAGCTTGTCCACCACCCTGATAGCATCATAGGCACAGGCTTTCAGACAAGCGCTGCATCCCACGCAACGTTGTTCTATTACTTCGATCATATAATTAAAAACTCCTGAGCGTAAGTGTTTTCAATGAACAAATCTTGTCAAGCCAAAATCGAACCCAAGGTTGCTACAGCCAATCAATCCAGAGGGACCCACCACTATGGATCCCTCTGGATAACAGTTTCTTGCTTATCTTTTGCAGTGGCGCAAGCTTAGTGTCACGGCACCTCAGCTGTCACCTTGTAGAAATAATGCGTGGAGGTTGGTGTGATAATGTAGTATTTATTGGTGGTACTGGTCCAGTAGGCGAATGTTCCATTGGGATCGGTCCTACGATAGATTTTGTAAGAGCTTGCAGCAAATGGATACGTCCAATCCAATCGCAAATTACTGCTATTAGGAACTTTGCTAATGGATAGCTGGGGTCGGGGCTGATCTCCGGAGCCTTGCCAAAAAATGCGATTATAATCATCCAGTTCTTCGTCGGCACCGCCAAAGTTTCCGCTCCAGTTTGCAAAATAAATACTGCCTGCATCCACGGTTTTGGCGACGTTGTACCTGCCAGACCAGCTGTTAGCAGGAAATACAGCGCCGGTGATCGTTAGGTTTTGATTGTTATCGATTGTAAGCAATCTGCCGTAGCTAACACCATTTTGGAAGGTACAATTGTAAAAGGCATAATCAGTGTCCACCATACCTCCGGGTTTCACGTAAACGCCGTTGTTATTCAGATATTCGAAGGTAGTGAAAGCTGCCGTTATCAAACCCCCACTTTCGATGTTGATCCCATAATATCCCCAAATGTTTGTAATCATTGCCTGTGTTGTTTGGCTTCCCAGACAACGGAGCCAACCCCCAGAATATACGGTGAGTATTTTACCGCCGGAAACATGCAGGCTGGAACCCTGTGTCAGCCTCAATTCGCCATATACACTGATATTGCCAGAAGTGGCAAGGATATTCCCCCAAAGATTCAGTATTCCAGCATTCACACTGATATCTCCTTGATTGGTGCAGGAGACATGGCCCGCCAGGCTCACTTCGTTTACCGCCGTGATATGCATATATCCCCTTATGATCACCTCTCCCAACGTTAGATTGCAGGCGCGAGTGAGCGGCATGGTGTTGCCTTCGCGATCGGTCACGAACTCAGGTTCACTGGCTTGCCGGGAGGCAGTCTTATTCACCACCATGTTGTAGAACCAGCTTGAATTATGGGCAGAGACCGTTGCGTCAACCGAACCCGTAAATTCAATCGCTCCACCGCTGGGTTTGAAGTTGCCACGATAGTCATGCCAACCTCCATTACTGCGGATGGTGCCTCCGCTAATATTGAATTCACTTGTGTATGTGTATGAGCCGGAGTTGTATATTCCCCAGTCTCGCACATTAAATGCTCCGGAATTCATGCTAAAGATACAATTCCCATTGTAGCCAAAGAACAAATCTGAATTACCACCATAGATATCAACCACACCGTTGCTGAGAATTGTCATATTCCCATTCAAATCTATCCAGCTATTTTCATCCTGATGGATTGTCAGGTGCCCGGCAGTTACCTTATAGGATCCGTACAATCCATTTTGGACGAGATCCGCGATATTGACGCTGCTACCGGAGCCCACGTGCAGAAACCCGCCGCCGGTATAGTTTGCGATATTGTGGGTATGCTCGTTGAAAAATTCAAGTTTTGCATTAGAATCATAATTGAAAACACTGTGCAGGGTTGCTTTGCCGTAGAAATAGACAATGTTATTCACGCTCAGGGTGTTTGCCACGGAGGTGACCCCATAAAAGGAGAGCGAAGCCCCCGTGTGAATATCAGTGACGTTATAAAAATAATTGGCGCCTGAAACGCTTTGCGTCCAACCGTCCTGATTGAAGGTCACAGTTCCTTCCCTGGCGTTGAAACCGTAAACGCCGACGGTATTGGACCAGCTTCCTGCCACTTTCATCAGCTCTGGGGCCAAGAAAAGACCGGCAGAGATCGTGAAATTCCCCTTGATAACCAGATTTGAGGCGGCATTCACCATGTTGGCGCGAGTCACTTCCCGCGTGTTGCCATCTTTATCGGTTTCCCATATCGGCATCCCATCGTCATCACGGATGCGGCTTTTATTGATCACAACATTATGGAAATTCGAACCCACTCCGTGACTGAGGGTGCAATCCACGCTTCCCACCATCTCGATCGTCCCGCCGGTAGGGTTGAAATCAGTTCTACTGCCATAAAAACCTCCGTTTACCCTGATCGTACCCCCTGATATTTCATTGGTAAAATCTGGTAAACCTGCGCTCAGGTAAACACCTTGGTCTTTAAAATCCAGGATTCCACCACTCATTTCGATGGAAGCCGTGCTGCTATATGGCCAATAACATGGTGTGGATCCACCATATACGTTGAAGGTGCCGCCAAAGATATGGAGCCTACCCGTGAGGTCTATCCAGGCACCGGCTCCGGTATTATGGAGGTTGATCGTACAGCCTTCGTTTAAATACCAGCCTCCGGCAATGCTGTTGTTTACCAAACTATATGCGGTGAAGGTGCCGGCAAGGAGATCAATCGATCCTGATATCCATTCATAGCTGGCACAGGTCACAATAGCTGAGGAGCCGTTCACCCGCAGGGCTCCGCTTGATTTATTCAACACCAATTTGTTAAAATCCTCGCTTCTATTGCAGTATTGATGACCGGAAGCGTTGAAAACCACTGTGGAATTGCCCTCAATAAACGCCGAAGGTCCCACATTATTGCTCCAGTGCCCACCAATGGTGATGGTATTTGCCCCGGGATTCAGATATCCGGTTTGAAAGCTAAGATTACCCTTGAGGGTGAGATTGCCAGTCAGGCTCACCGTACCAGATGCGTAAATATGCAGGTTTTTAAGGTAGCTTGCAGCTCCGACCAAACCCAATTGTTGATTTGTACCGTCCAAAATCACCATGCCCTGGCTCCATTGCATTCCATTGGCAGTGGTGTTAAAGTCTGTCACGTTGCCCTTGATGGAGACATTGCCTTCATACAAACAAGAGGAGTTTTTACCCTCATAATTCCAGACGCTACCTTTGATCACGATATCGTGGCTGGAATAGCTGTTGATTATGAACGCATAGGGGTGGCTAACGTTGGTGCGCAGATTAAAGAGCTGGGTGTTGGCGCTTTGATTTGTGAGATAGCTATTTCGGGAGGTGGAGCGGAATTCCACATAACCCATGGCAAATTGAACGTTGGAACCATCTTGGAAATTCATATCTCCCCAGCAATAAATCTCGGCGGAAGCATTGGAGATCGTAGCGGTCGCCCCACTTTCCCAAGAGATGTTACCCAAAACATTTAAATCCGTGGCTGCGGTCATAACCAGGTGTCCCCAAGTGTGCATATTGCCATATACATTCAGGTTGTAAGTACTAATGGTAATGGAGCTGGAGCTCTCTATGCGCAGGTTCTTACAATTTCCTGAGGCAGCCGAAGTGGCAGGGTAGCGGGGGCAGCCATTGGGAATCAACACGTCGTCATTTGCATTGGGTAAGATGCCAGTATTCCAGTTTGAACCATTATTCCAGTCTGTGGTGTTTCTGCCTTTCCAGATGAAGCCAGCGTAGATAGTGCCCACATAGGTGACTCGGTTATGCGCTGTAACTGTTAAGGTATATTCGCTGCAGGAAGAGGGTTGGATAAAAGTGGTAAAATTCCCCAAGATATTGGCATAACCCGAGGTGTAAATGCCATCGTTGAATGAGATGCCCACAAATGCAAAGGGAACCCCTGTGGATACATTAATAGTGGTTTGCACGCCCACGATGATGTATTTGGTATAGGTCACCGACATGGGTGCGGGGGTTTTGGTACGCATCAGCATCGAGGCATCGCCAAAGATATTCCAAGTTTTATACATATTTGTGGCATCTGGATAATCATCCAGCATCTTGCAGGCACCGTTGTAGAACAGACCGCCAACCGTCTTTTTTGAATCTGCCACCAGCAGGTCCACAAACTCGTCCTGTGCAGCCATGGGCGGATTCCAGGTTTGGGCTACAGAGCTTCCGTAGAAAGCAACGGCGCCACCGCCGGATTTTCTGAGGAATGCTTCAGCCAGACAGTAGCGATTAACGAAGCTCCCAACCCAGCAAGCCACGTTAAAGATCACCGGAGTCATCACGCCGTTGCTGAGTGCCGCAGCGTGGTTAACGCCAAAACTAGTGGTAGTATATTTGTCGGTCTCGCCATGACCGCAATAATTCATCAAGCCTCTACCGTTATTAAGGCGTTGACTTAAATATGCGGCAGTGTCATTGTCATGATTGGGATCTATTTGATCTACAAGCGTGTATCCATATCCCAATAGGTCGTCCCTGATATAGTCCATGTGCTCCCAGTCATACTCTCCATCATCGCCGGGACCTTCGTCAGAAGCCACTCCGATAGCCCGCTGCAGCCAAGTGTGGGTAGTGCCCAAATCCCTTTCGTAGGTAATGACCTTGTTTACCTGGGTGGTTAATTCGGCAGAGGATTCGGCTGAAAAGCGACTAACGAAAATGTCCGGATAGCTGTCCGTACCAGCCACTAAGGCGAACACGGGATCCGCTCCGCCACCTTGCACGGTTTTGGTCGGGATATGCTGGGAATCGCCTACCAATTGTACGTAGGTGATGCCGTAGATGGTATAATAAGATTGGATGAAGTCTTCCAGTTGAGTGGCAGTGGTGCCTACGTTGCTGATTGGCACGAGATAGGTGGTAATACCCTTTTGCCTTTTCCAGTTGCAATATGGGAGGATGGCGTCGTAATATGAATCATCGTAAATAATCAGAAGCTTGCCAAAACTATCACTGACAGGGGTATAACGATAGTTTTCCCAATTCAGATAGTGGTTTTCATAGATGGATACAAACTCACGGGAAAGCTCACTCCTTGAGGTCGTAAGTACATTCACCGTATCCAAGCCTTGAGCGTAAACTCGCACCTTGTAGGAGGTGAAAATCCTCAAGGTCTGACTCACGGGATTGTAGGCAAAAGGACGGGTCTGCACTACTATCCCACGAAATTCCCGCATTATATAGGGCTGGGAGAGACTGGCGATTTCTCCAGGGAAAAACTCATCATTTTTATACATGGCGTCGAATCTGAATGGAATCGTGTCGGGATCAATGTCACGTGTTAGGTCACCCTTTGATGGCGCCACAGCCAAGTGAATATCTTCATATTCAATATCGAAAACCTCCGCTTTCATCAAGGCTTGGTCGTCGATAATGATGCTCCTATTCATCACCGGCAGTTCTGGGAATCCTTCATCCAGCAGCTTCCCCTCTTTGGAAAGAGATATTTGGTACCACTTGTCTCCATCAATCTCCACCTGGGTCTTTTGATATGATCCCACTTGGAATTGCAACACTGTTTCTGAGGTGGTTGAATATACTATTTCTGCAGTGTTGGCCCCAGCACCAACATATATCTGCTCATAGGCAAATAGCGGAAAGAACGAAAACAACAGTGACAGCAGCAGCAAACTGTGCACAAAAACTCTCTTAAGAATAAAGTGACCTGAATTGACGGGGGCTCTGTCCTGTAAAAAATACAAACTCGTCTTGCTTTTCATCTTTTACCTCATCTCTTTGATCTGGGGTGTCAAGGGTTGGCGAAATGCCAACTTTCTTGTTATTAGGATGTTTGAGGATGATCTGGTTATCCTCAGTTATTACACTTTATATACTGTATCAAGACCAGTTACATTATTTTTACATTCTTTGTTTCAGTCAAGTTTAATTTTTATAATAACTACCTTGATTTTACTGAGCTGTGTTCATGCCGCTATTCAGTTTAACCACGAATTACACGAATGGACACGAATTATTGGCTCGCTACCGCTCGCTTTTAATACAATAACCACAAAAAGCACGAAAATTCACGAAAAATGTATGCCTGATCTCTGGTCTCTGCCCGCTACCTCAATATCTGATTACGCTTATCTTGCCTGTTAACCACCCTTGTCTCTCCTTTGCTGAGACAAGGGTGAGACAAGGGTGGTACAAGGGAGGCTAATGGGCAAGGAGTGATTTAAAAAGAGTAAGAACCTCCGCCGTCTATTATCTTCTGGAGATAGACACCCCTCAGGATATAGCGCGGCATATTCTCGCCCTCAGGGTTGATGAGATACTCTTCTTTGATGGAAGATGCGCTCCAGGGGATGGGCGGTGTTTTGCCTCCGTCCAAGATTGCTATCTGCTTGGCGATGGCATCCGCCAGGTTGTTCAGCTCCAGATTGGGCTCCAGCAGCTGTTGGACGAGGGTTTTGGCAAAGCGGCTGTTGGGCACGCTGTTATCTGTGGACAGGGTATTTAGAGGCGTGCCATACATCACAAGGGTGTTATCTGTAAATTTGGATATCTCTGCCAAGCCTTGTTTTGCCAGCTTAAAGCTCACGTTTGAGGGTTGGCGTGCCGCATCGATGAAGATCAATTTCAAATCTGCCTTGGCAAACTGGGAAATAACCCAGCTCAGTTCAGTTGCCTCCAGTTTGAATACCTTTTCATTGGGGAATTTGCCCAAGGGTACCAGGTAGTTTTTCCCTTCCAGTTGGATGGCGGCACCGCTGTAATAGAAGAGTGCCATTTCATCTTTCTTTAGCTTGCGGGTAAAGTTTAAGATTGCCCGTTTCATACCATCGGCATCCAAATCTGTGTGTTTGGTAACCTCCCAGCCATTTTGTGCCAACGTGGTATCAACATGCGCGCAATCGTTTAAGATCTGCGGGATATTGCGCTCCCCATATCCGGAATTGCCTATCACCAAAGCTTTTTGGGCAGGCAGCAGGGAAATTGCCAATCCGATCATCAAGATCAAGCTCAAATACTTTTTCATTTTAATCCTCTCTTAATGTTTTATATATTATCTTCATTTGTGCCGGCTTTGATATCGTCTATCGAAGCCTTTGTATCCTTTATACCTTCTTCATCCCCCAAATACTGCTTGATAATTATTATTTTTTCCAAGGTGGCGATGGCATCGGTTTTGCGATCGGTGTGAAAATACACCTTGCTGATATTGCCCAGGGCCTTGATGGTCTCTGGTTTATCGTTCATACGGCGCGCCAGATCCAGCTTTAATTTCAGAGGTGGCATAGCCTCATCATACTCTTTCATCACGATATGGGCATGACCGATATTGCCCACAGCCAAGGATTCATCTTTGAGGAGGTGATATTGGCGAGCTATTGCCAGGCTTTCGTTGAATGATCGTATGGCTTCCTTGTGCTGCTCTCTTGCCAAATACAAAAGCCCTAGATTATTGAGGGATTTGGCTTCACGCTGCGGGTCTGCCAGCTCTTGAGCCAAAGAGAGGCTGGTTTGATGATATTTCAGCGCCTCATCCCATTCATTGATATCCTGATGCCACACGCCCAAAAGATTGGTGATCATACATCTGGGCATCTGGGATTCCAAGCTATGGCTGAGGGCAGCGGCGGCGTCCCACAGCTCTTTGGCAATATCCTTGCTGCCCCTCAGGAAAGCCAGCATTCCACGGATGCGCAGGCTGTGAAACTCCATCTGGGGCAGCTGTGCTTGTGTGCCCAAATCCACCAATTCTGCCAAGTCGTCTTCCAAATCCTTCCAATTGCCCATGGCTAATTTCAGCTCTATGATTGCCAAAAACGTCTCTGCCTTTTGCACGTAATCATCAAGGGGCAATATCTTTTGCACTTGCTGATACAATTGCAGGGCGCTGGGGTTGTCGTACACACGCAGGGCAGCTGCCGCCGCCTTTTGCAGGCTGGGCAAAGCCTTATCCGGCATATCTGCCTTCAGATAGTGGTTTCCCAAGGCAAAAGAGAATTCATCCAGCCTGCCTGCAAAGAGGGTTTCGATGGCCTCGGCGGTGAGCTGGTGCAAAAGCTTGCGGTTGGCAATGAGAAGTGTTTGATATGCCACCTCGCGGGTGCTGATG
>JAAYJN010000018.1 GCA_012522935.1 Candidatus Cloacimonadota bacterium
TGATACATTTACAGTTGCTCCAAGACCTCATTTTCCACTTCTGCGGCGAGGCTTTCACACTGTTTGATAATCTCCTGGGAGCGGGGAAGGATATCCGTCTTGAAGGCTTCATCGGTGGAGCCTAACATATTGATGCGGATATTGTAATAAGCCGCTTTGGCTGCTGCCAGGGCTGTGAGACCAGCCACTCCGGCATCGCTGAGGGCGTTACGATTGCCCACTTTGGCCACGTCTTTTGCCAGCTGCAGAGCTTCCAGGGAAATCTCAAGAGTGGCAAAGGGAACCATGATGGCATGCTGGGTGGCTGCTTCGATGGCGGCATCACGCAGAATGATTTCTGCATCGGTCTTTTTGGGCAGGCGCATGGCATCCATCAGCGCATAGAAGGCATCGGTATCTTTATCGATACACTCCAGGGAGCGCAGCTTGATATCCTGACCGATGGGTGCCAGACGGAGCACCTCTTCCTGAACCTCTTCATAGCCCTTTTTATCTACGGTGAGATTGGAAACCATGCTGCAGAGGGCGCCGGACATGGAGGCACACAGGGCTGCCACGCTGCCGCCACCGGGGGCGGGGGAATCTGTGGAGAGCAGGTCTGTAAACTCATCCAAACGCAGCCTGATGAGGCCGTCTTTGCGGGCGATGGCATATTCAATCACCTTTTTATCCAGATCAAAGGGAGCCAGCTCGGCAAGTCCCATCGATTGGATGGCGGTATCCATGATCATCCTTTCCGGCCAGCCAGTGCTTTCATTCATCTTTGTAAGATAGTGCTTTCCGGCTTCCAAGAGCGCTGCTTTGGGGATGAGCCCAACTAATTCGCTGCCGGTAACTTCCACGCCATTTTCACGTGCCAATTCACGCACCTTATCCAAGACGAGATGGGGAGGGGTGATCTTGTAATTGGTGAGGTTGATGGAAATCTGGGCGCGGTCGTAACCATCTATATACCAGCCCACTGCCTTGCAATGGGAAAAGATGCCCGGCACGTTTACCCGTTTGCCATTGGCATCCCGGATGATCTTGCCGTTTTCATCGCGGGCAGCCCTGCCGCTTTCACGGATGCTGAGGGCGATATCGTGAGCTTTCTTTTTATCGCGGGTATTGAGGTTGATATTGTATGCAATGAGGAATTCACGGGCGGAGATGGCGGTGGCGCCGCTCTTGGCGTTGAAGGCATGGGGTCCAAAATCCGGCTTCCAAGCGGGGTCTTTTGCCTTTTCGGGCAAAGCCTCATACTCTCCACTGCGCACAGTGGCAAGGTTGCGCCATTCGGGCTTGTTAGCTGCTTCTTCGTAGAGATAGACGGGGATGCCCAGCTCTTTGCCCACGCGCTTGCCCAATTGGCGGGCATACTGGGCACACTCTTCCATGGTCATGCCGGAGATGGGGATAAAGGGGCAGACATCAGTGGCACCCATGCGGGGATGGGCTCCCTGGTGTTTGCTCATGTCTATCAGCTGGGCCGCTTTCTTAATTGCCAAAAATGCGGCTTCCACCACGGCGTCGGGATTGCCAGCCATGGTGAAGACGGTACGGTTTGTATCGGCGCCAGGATCCACGTCCAAAAGCACCACGTTATTTACGGATCTGATTTCAGCGGCGATGGCATCCAAAACTGCCTGATCGCGTCCTTCGCTGAAGTTTGGGACACATTCCATTAACTTCATGATTTACCTCTATGTGTTTATTTTATGAATCTTTACTTTGACAATCTTCTTGTTTGTGGCTTGCAATACCTGGATGCGATAATGCGGCACGGAAATCACCTGCCCCTGATGAGGGATGCGCTCCAGCCTGTCCAAGATGAGCCCCGCGATGGTCTCATAATCACCATCCGGCAGCTCTATCTGATATTCATCTGCCAGATAATCTATCTCCACATCCGCCTGAGCCAGCCAGGTATTGGGTGAGATCTGTTCCACCTCGGGTTTGTCTTCCTCGGTGTCATATTCGTCCTCAATATCGCCCACAATCTCTTCCAGAATGTCTTCAATGGTCACGATTCCCGCCGTGCCCCCATAGGAATCCACGATGATGGCCATGGTACGCCGCTTCTTTAGCATCTCTTTGAGCAAGATATCCAAATCCATGCTTTCCGGAGCAAAATAGGGCTCGTGAACCAATTGCCCGGCGGTCATACCGGTGGCGTCCTGCACCTTGAGGATGTCATAAATAATGAGCACACCCACGATGTCATCCAGGTTTTGCCCGGAGACGGGATAGCGGGTGAAGCCCTCCTCACGGGCAATGGCAAGGGCTTCCTCGATGGACGCCTGGGCAGGGATTGCCACGATATCCGTGCGCGGCACCATCACGTTGCGCGCCTCCTGCTCCTTAAATTCCAGCGCATCCTCGATCATATCCATCTGAGGCTGCTCTTCCGGTGCGCTCTGGGTCTGGGACAGCAAGAACGCCAGATCGTCACGGGTGAGATAATTGAAATCTGCCTTGGCATCCAGCTTTAGCAGCTTGCGCAATGCCAGATTGAGGCGGCTGACCGCTGCCACGAGGGGCTTGAAAAGATAAAAGAAGAAGAGTAGAATGGGGAAAAACTTTGGCACCAGGCTGTCGGCATGGTCGCGGAAGATGGCCTTGGGAACTATTTCCCCAAAGCTGAGCACTATCAAACCCACCACCAAAGCACTGTATTTGGCAGGCAGATAGGGGGAATTGATGCGGTGTACCATGTAGGTGCTAAGGGCGGCGATAAGCACACTCATGATGTTGTTGCCGATGAGGGTGGTTCCCAAAAAGTGATCTGGCTGCTTTACAAAAGCCAGGATGCGGGCAGATTGGCGGTCTTTCCTCGCCTTACGCTCCAATTCTATCAGATTGAGAGACATCATCCCCGTCTCTATCCCCGCAAACATAAAACCCAGTGCCAGCAGCAGGAAAAGCGCCACACTGATCATAATATAACCAGAGAGAGACATTTAGCTGTTTACCTTCTCGCTTTGCCAAGCTATCCTGAGCGCCTGCACAAAGTCTTCAATATTTCCTGTCAAAAAACCATCAAGGTTGTAGCTTGTCAAGTTAATTCTATGATCTGTTACTCGTGATTGAGGAAAGTTGTAGGTGCGGATCTTGTCCGAACGGTCGCCCGTATTCACCTGAGCCTTGCGAGAGCGCGCCATTTCTTCTTCCTGACGCTGAATCTCTGCATCCAACAGCCGGGAACGCAATACCTTCAGCGCCTTGGCTTTGTTTTTGATTTGAGACTTTTCATCCTGACAGGTCACCACCAGCCCCGTGGGAATATGGGTGATGCGCACGGCGGAATCCGTGGTATTCACGCTTTGTCCGCCATGCCCGCTGCTGCGATAGACGTCTATGCGCAGATCGGCATCGCTGATATCGATATCAATGTCTTCGGCTTCGGGCAGCACTGCCACGCTCACGGCGGAGGTGTGGATGCGTCCACCGGATTCTGTGACGGGGATGCGCTGCACACGATGCACTCCGCTTTCAAAGCGCATCAGCCCATAGGCTTCCTTGCCACTGAGGAGAAAGATGATTTCCTTATAGCCGCCCAAGCCGGTTTCATTGAGGCTAAGCGTTTGCAGCTTCCAACCCTTGGATTCCGCATAATAGCCATACATGCGAAAGAGGTCTGCGGCAAAGAGCGCCGCCTCTTCCCCACCCGTTCCGGCGCGGATCTCGATGATGGCGTTTTTATCGTCATTGGGATCCCGCGGGATCAGCAGCTGGCGAAGCTTGTCTTCACATATCTGGAGGTCTTCCGCCAAACGCTGGATTTCCTCCCGTGCCAGGGCCACCAGCTCTGCATCCTTCTCGTTTTCAAGCATTTCCTGCGCCTCACGCTGTTCCTCTTCCAAAGCCTGATATCGTTGCCAGGCGTCATCGATCTCGCTGAGTTCGTTATAGCGGCGCATCAAATCGCGATAGCTGCGCGCATCTGCCATCAAGCTGGTATCCGATACCTTGTCGGAAAGCTCTGCCAGCTCCCTGGCTAACATATCCAGCTTGTCTTTGGGGATCATTGCTGGATTTCCTGCACGTTATGCTGGCTATAATCCATATCCAGGGCGGCTTTCATCGCCACCAAAGCGGTTTCCACCATATCATCATCCGGCGGCTGGGTGGTGATCCTCTGCAGTGCCATGCCGGGGATGGTCATCAGCTTCACCAGGGGGTGGGAGAGGTTTTTGCCGCTGAAGCGCAACACCTCATAGCTGAGACCGGAGACAATGGGGATCAAAAGCAGGTGATAGCCCAGGCGTATCAGCATGGGAACGCTATCCTTGATGATGAATGCCGAAACCAGCGTGTCTGTGATGGAGAAAAAGAGGATGGAGACCAGGAGCACGAAAAACATGAAGCTGGTGCCACAGCGGGGATGGAGGGTGGTATTGCTCTGGATGGAGGCTATCTCCAGGGGCATATCCTTTTCGTATGCATTCACGTTTTTGTGTTCTGCTCCATGATAACGGAAGAGCCGCTTCACGTCCTTCATCAGGCTGATCAGCCATACATACAGCACAAAGAAGACGATGCGGATCACGCCGGCAAAGAGATTGAAATAAAAATCCTGCCGTCCCAATTGCATCCAATCTGCCAGCTTATAGGGCAGGAAGCCAAAGAGCAGAAACGCCAAGCCAAAGGCAAATACATAGCTCAGGATATCCATCAGCTTCCCCATAAAGGTGGATTGCTTTTTTACCTCTTTGCCCCCTTCCTCTGCCTCTGCTACCAGATCCAGCTCATAGCGATTGGCAGACAGGGTGAGGGTGCCAAAACCGATCTTCATCATCTCGATCAAGTTCACAAAACCGCGCAGGATGGGAAATCCCAACGCCTTCACGCGGGTGGTGATGCTGGTGAAGGGCTGCTTAAATAGCTCTATCGTGCCGTCTTTGCGCCTAATGGCGGTGGCAAGCTTATCCGGACCGCGCATCATCACGCCTTCGATCACGGCTTGTCCGCCCACGTATATTTCTTTCTTTTCCATAATATTAAACCTCTGTGTGATAGGGAGTTAGCCTAAATATCCATGTTTTATCCACATAGTAAAAAAACGCCATCATCCTCTTGGATTGGGATCAATGGCGTTTTGATGGTTAAAGCGTCTATTTGTCGCTATTAAGATTGTATTTGCGGTTGAATTTCTCCACGCGTCCGGCGGTATCCATTATCTTCTGCTTGCCGGTGTAATAAGGGTGGCAAACGGTGCAGATATCAACCTGCAATTCGCCCTTTGTGGAGCGCGTCTCGAAGGTGTTTCCACAGGCGCAACGCACTGTCACAGGCTCGTATTTGGGGTGAATTCCCTGTTTCATTTATCTATCTCCTTAGGATAATTACAAGTATTTGGCACCATATTTTTGAATGCCCTCTGGCTGTCAATTGATTTCTGCACAAGACGCTGTCAATCACTCTTTCCTGCCACCCATATCTCCCACTTGTCAAATGGGTGATTGTGATTTATATTGTAAATAGATTACTAAAACATATAGGAGAACTACCATGAAGGTACTCATATTAATACATTCGATCCGTGGACATATCTATCGTATGGCAAAGGCCGTTGCCGAGGGCGTAAAGCAGGTGGACGGCGTGGAAGTGGAAATCAAGCGCGTTCCAGAACAGATCAGCCCGGAAGTGTTGGAACAAATTGGAGCAGGACCCGCACAACGTGAAATGGCAGACGTTCCCATCGCCACTTTGGACGACCTCGTAGCCGCAGACGGCATCATCTTTGGCACGGGAACCCGCTTTGGCAATATGAGCTCACAGATGAAGAGCTTTTTGGATCAGAGCGGAGGCCTGTGGGCAAAAGGATCCTTGGTGGGAAAGGTAGGCAGCGTGTTCACCTCATCTGCCACCCAGCACGGCGGCCAGGAAACCACCATTGTTAGCTTTCACATGGTGTTGATGCATCATGGAATGGTAGTGGTGGGCTTGCCCTACAGCTTCCAAGGACAATCCTCAATGGATGATATCACCGGAGGCTCCCCCTACGGAGCATCCACCATCACCGGCGGCAATGGCAAACGCATGCCCAGCCCCAACGAACTGGATGGCGCCCGATACCAAGGGGAACACGTGGCCAAGATCGTGAAGAAACTATTTGCCTGATGGCAGATTGCATATAAAAATGAAGCAAGGCAGCGGGATAACCTCGTTGCCTTGCTTTTTTTGTTTATATAAGGGAGTGTTAATTAGCTGTTCTGCAGAGGCGGAAGCCCAAATTGACGTATTCGTCGGTCGCGTTGTTCATGCTCCGATCGGATATAACGCAGACGTAGGCATAGTCGCTCCAGCTACCGCCGCGACTCATACGGAAGGACCCGCTGCTTGCACCATGAGGATCCGTCTGGTCCTCGCCAGGATAATAATCATATATATCCCAACACCATTCCCAAACGTTACCGGTCATATCATAAATGCCCAGCTCATTGGGAGCCTTGGTGCCTACGGCATGGGTCGTGGATCCGGAATTATTGGAATACCAAGCAACATCACCAATATTATTACTTCCAGAATAGGTATAGCCCTGAGATTGATTACCGCCCTTGGCTGCAAACATCCATTCCATCTCCGTGGGCAAGCGATATCCATTGGCTGTCCAATCACATGAAATATTAGTATGGTTTTCATCGTTGCTATTCCAGCCGGAGGGCCAATTGTCAGGATTACTGTCATAAGTATCGTAGCTATAGCAAGGCGTCAAGCTTTCCATGATACTGCGCCGATTGCAGTATTCAATAGCGTTAAACCAGGATACTTGCTCCACAGGATGATTGGGATTACCAGCAAGAAAGGAAGGATTAGTTCCCATTACCGCTGCATACTCCGCCTGGGTAAGCTCATACTTGCCCATATACAAACTGGATACCGTCACATTGGAAGTGCCATTGTGGAAGGTACCGCCGGCAACGTAAACGAAGCCCGCGGGTGTGATGACATACTCCGCCTCTGCAATCTCTGAAGGCAGCCAGTTTTCCTTATAGGCACGTGCTTTGAGGGTGGCATTGCTATCGATAACTACGGGAGAGGTATAGAGCATAGAGCTCTCATCAGGATCGTTGCCATCAAGGCTGTAATAGATGCTTGCCCCCGGGGTGGCACAGGAAATACTCACTGTTTGATCTTCCGTATAGAACCCTGCGGGAAGGTTAAAGGTTGGTTTGGCAACGGTTTGTACGTCAGGTTCAGTCGTCTTCTTATTGCAACTAAATGTCATCAATACCAACGCAAGTAAAATAAAAACTGAAATAAGGGTTTTAGTGCGTTTCATGATATACTCCTTTATTAACCAGATTAGCTATTTATACGTAATCTCTTTGTATAGTCTGAACTGCATTTTGTTTGGTTTGAAAGGTTGGTGTAAATTCCAGATTGCGGCGATTGAGATCAGTCTTCACTGTGGTTTCAAAGCCCAGATTCCTGAGCAGGGTGCCCACAGCCCGAGCATCATTGACCGGGTTTTTGAGCCGCCCTTCCGTGTAATTGGCATTACCGATTACCAGAGCACGCCGCTCCGCCCCTGCAAAAACTACAATGGAAAACAGTGCAGTTAATAGCAATATCCTTTTTAACATAAACCGTCTCCTCATAAACGGACTTCTCGGAATACGCACACATATACAGGGCTTCAGCCAAGCCTCACCTGCAACATGAGCGCATCCGTATTCACGATTCTTTATATATACTTACAACAAAAACAAATCTAATTACAATCATTATTCCCGATTTGATTGTGTCAAGCAAAACCTGTTTTCATGCCTCGCATCCACCTCATTCTATGGGCTTCTTAAGATTTATTACTACGCATTCCTGCAGACGTGGATGCCTCCTTCCCTATGAGATGTGGTTGTGATGCCGTTGCCTCTCCCAGCGAATTGCTGGGTATCGCAACGGCATCACAAGCGCATCTAATAAGAGACAAGCTGGAAAGCTCGATTAAAAAATGAGGGAGGATTGCTAAAATCGCAAAATAGTTCTTGACAGAAACCCCAGCACTGTATTAGTTGACCACAACACCGACGCAGCACCACGGTGCAAAGCCTAAAATGAGGTAGTATATGAAAATCTTTAACGATGATTCGCCCCTGTATCTGCAGCTTCGCAGGCACATTGAAGAGCTGATCCTGGAGCGTCATCTTCAGGACGGGCAGGTCATCCCTTCCATCAGGGTGATGTCTGCAGATTATGGAGTGAACCCCCTCACGGTGTCCAACGCTCTGGGCGCCCTGGTGGAGGAGGGGATTTTGTACAAAAAGCGCGGAGTGGGGATTTTCGTGGCATCCGGTGCGCGTTCTGCCATCATCGCAGCACGGGCACAGGATTTTATAGCCACCCAGCTTCAATCCACGCTCATCAAGGCGCGCCAGTTGGATATTCCCAAAGACGCAGTCACAAAATTATTAAACGAAACCTATGGAGGTAGCGATGTCTGACGCTTTTTATCAGATCAGTAATTTGGACAAGTACTACGGCAAATTCCAAGCTTTGGATGCCGTTGATTTACAGCTTTCCCAAGGCAAGATTATCGGGCTTTTGGGTAAAAACGGCGCGGGAAAATCCACCCTCATGCGCTGTATGTTAGGCTTTTTATCCTTTAATGGACAGATCAGCTTCGATGGCCATCCCATCAAGCGGCATGACATGCGCATCTTTGAGAACGTGGCATTTATCCCGGACGTGAGCGGCTTGGATGATCGCCTCACCGTACAGCAAACCATAGCATATGTGCGTGGGTTAAATCCGGGATGGAACCAGCCTTTGGCAGAAAAGCTACTCGCCATCAGCCATCTGCCTCTCAACAAGAAGGTGGGCAAGCTTTCCAAAGGCATGAAGACCAAGCTCTATCTGCTGGTCACCCTGGCGTTGGATATCCGCTATCTGCTGTTGGATGAACCTACCCTGGGCTTGGATATCGTATTTCGCAAGGAGTTTTTCCACACCATCTTGGGCGAGTTTTTCACCCCGGAAAAGGGTATCCTGATCTCCACTCACCAGGTGGAAGAGGTGGAGGATATCCTGCATGAGGTGGTGATTATTGATCAGGGGCGCATCCTGCTGCATGAGGATGTGGAATCCCTCAAATCCCGCTTTCGGATTGTGAGCCTCCCCGAAGAGCGCGCACAGGAGATATATCAATACCAGCCGCGCAATGTTTCCCGCACTTTGGGCTTTGTGAGCGCCGTGTTGGATTCCTCCCTCGAATTCACCGATGCCAGATATTCCCGCGCCAATCTGGCTGATATCTTTGTGGCGCTGGTAGGAGCTAATAATGAAGCAATTTAAGACCCTCATCATCAACGAATGGAACACCCATCGCCGCACCCTGCTTGCCCCCATGTGGATGCTTGCCGGTATTTATGGCATCACTTTACTGGGCATAGTCATCGGCTATATCAAAGGCGGAGCAAATGCCAGCATCAACCTGCCTCCCACGCCCTGGATAGATACCTTTTTGTATGAAGGAACCATTATCTTTGCCAGCATCTTAGGGATTGTATCCATCTGGGCTGCCATCATCGCCGTGGATGGGATGATCAACGGCGCATTCAAGCGCAAATGTGAGATATTGCACCACTCTCAACCCGTGTCACTGCCCAAAATCATGGCTGCCAAATTTGTGCTCCTGGCTTTGGGCTCCATGCTGCTTTATATGCTGCTCTCCCTCTTCAACACCCTGGTAGTGGGAATCTTCATGTATTTCTGGAGCTCCGCGCATCTGTATTATGCCATCATGGCTTGGCTGCAAACCGGCATGGGTGTATTTCTCTCCCTGCTGTTTGTCAGCTCCTTCTTTTGGCTGTGCGCCAGTATCTTCAAGCGCAAATCCTTCTTCCTGGGTTTACTCAGCATCCTGGGCTTGGAGATCACCATCACCATACTCAAACAAACCGCCCATCTCAAAATCCCCTCGCTGGTAGGATATCTGCTCAAGCTGATAAACATCAGACCCGCAATCTCCATGGCACCTTTTATCAAACCCACCCTCAATGACACTGTGAGCATGTATTGGCAGGGATTTTACTCTTGGGATACCGTGGTCAAGCTTGTCTGCACGATAGTTTTCCTGATGGCAGGCTATTGGATTTATTCCCGCAGGGAGCTTACCTAACGCCACATATATAAAGACATAGCAAAAGGGGCTGGAAGATTTCCAACCCCTTTATTTATTGTCTTTGGGATATCTTAGCCCAGTTGTTTGATCACTGCTTTGCCGGGGAAGATGGCTGCTTCGCCTAATTCTTCTTCGATGCGCAGGAGCTGGTTGTATTTATCCACGCGCTCGCTGCGGGAGACGGAGCCCGTCTTGATCTGGCCGGTATTCAGTGCCACGGCGAGGTCTGCCAGGAAGGTGTCACCGGTTTCGCCGGAACGGTGGGAAACCACGCAGGTCCAGCCGGCTTTGTGGGCGGTATTGATGGCGTCGATGGTTTCAGACACGCTGCCGATTTGGTTCAGTTTGATGAGCACGCTGTTTGCCACCTTGTCTTTGATGCCGCGCTTGATGATGGCAGGGTTGGTCACAAATACGTCGTCACCCACCAGCTGGATGCGGTTGCCCAAGATTTGGTTCATCTTGATCCAGCCATCCCAGTCGTTTTCTGCCAAGCCGTCTTCGATGGAGCAGATGGGGTATTTGGCGATCATCTTTTCATAATAATCTATCATCCAATCTGTATCACGGGTTTGCCCTTCAAAGAGGTAGCTGCCGTCTTTCCAAAAGCTGGAGGCTGCCACGTCCAGAGCGATGAAGATCTCTTCACCGGGTTTGTAGCCGGCGGCATTGATGGCTTCCACGATCACCTTCAGGGCGTCTTCGTTGGAATCCAGGTTGGGGGCAAATCCGCCCTCATCGCCCACGGAGGTGGTGAGTCCACGCTTGTTGAGGATAGCTTTGAGGTTGTGGAAGATTTCCGCATTCATGCGAATGGCTTCGCGGAAGTTGGGTGCGCCCAAGGGCATAATCATAAATTCCTGGATATCCACGTTGTTGTCGGCATGCTCTCCGCCATTGAGGATATTGCTCATGGGGATGGGCAAAGTGAGGGCTCCCACACCGCCCAGATAGCGGTAGAGGGGCATATCCAGCTCGATGGCGCTGGCGCGTGCCACTGCCATGGAGATTGCCAGGATGGAGTTTGCTCCAAATTTATCCTTGCTGGCTGTGCCATCCAAATCGATCATCAGTTTATCGATATTTGCCTGTTGGCTGGATTCCTGACCCATCAGATGGGGAGCCAGATGTTCGTCGATATTGGCAACGGCTTTCAGGGTGCCTTTGCCCAGATAGCGGCTCTTGTCGCCATCTCTCAGCTCCAGGGCTTCCCGCTCTCCGGTGCTGGCTCCGCTGGGGACCCCGGCTCTTGCCATTACTCCGGTTTCCAGATGAACGTCGGCTTCCACGGTGGGATTGCCGCGTGAATCCAAGATTTCGCGTCCTTTAATATAAATAATTTCAGACATTGTTTCTCCTTTTATCCTATTATAAATATGCAGTTTAAGCCCCCTGTCTGCCCACCGGGGGCAGAGGAGGCAAAATGGATCAAGGCTTTTCTACGCCTTTACTTTTCGAATATGTTTGCCAAGGTCTTCACGGAGCCCAGAAGTGCGCTGGATTCGTAAGGCACCACCACCGTCTTATCCCCTTCTTTGGTCACCTCTTGGAAGGCTGCCACATATTTGAGGGCGATGAGGTATTGGGCGGGATCGGTCTTGGTTTCCTTCACGGCATCGGCAATCAACTGGATGCTCTTGCGCTCTGCATCCGCCACCAACAGTTTGGATTGGGCTTCACCCTCGGCACGGGCGATTTGGGCTTGTTTTTCACCCTCTGCCACACGGATTTGGTATTCACGCTCGGCATCTGCGGAGAGAATTTTGGCACGGCGGTCGCGCTCGGCACGCATTTCCTTTTCCATGGCGGTGCGAATCTCTTCCGGAGGCAGGATTTCCTGCAATTCCACGCGGTTTACCTTCACGCCCCATTTATCGGTGGCATCATCCAAAATATCTCTCAATTTGGCATTGATGGCATCGCGGGAGGTGAGCGTGTGATCCAGGGTGAGCTCGCCAATCACGTTGCGCAGTGAGGTTTGGGTCAGCTTTTCAATGGCTTCGGGCAGGTTGCCGATTTCATATACGGATTTGTAGGGATCGGTGACCTGAAAGTAGAGCAAAGCATTGATATTGATGGAAACGTTATCGCTGGTAATCACGTTTTGACGGGGAAAGTCATACACGGTCTCACGCAGGTCGATGCGGTTTTCCACCCTTTGAATCTGAATGGTCTGTCCCCGATAGTCCACCTTGTTGAAACGCCAGTGGATGGGGCGCGTCTTATCAAATACGGGCACAATGATATGGATGCCGGATTGCAGGGTTTTGTAGTATCTTCCCAAGCGTTCGATGATCACCACCTCCGCCTGACGAACCACTATCAAACCTCTGGAAATAATAACGATTACAAATACGGCAATGGCAATCAATACGCCCCACATGGTGGAAAATCCACCCACAAGCATAATACTGGCAATAGACATAATGGACTCCTTAAAACTTATCTATTGGAAAGACCACTTTGTAAATAGTGCCTTTTCTGGCAAGTGAAAAAAGCAAATACCTGCAAAACAAAGGTTTGGCAAGATTCTGGCGCACATGCAGTCCATCCATAGAAATAATAAGCAAATATGGCTCGCAGCAAAGTAACTTGTTTCCAATCTCTTGCCTATTAGCCTCCTTTGTATCTCCTTTGTATAGACAAGGGTGAGACAAGGGAGGCTAATGGGCGCACCCTCCAGGTGCCAGGTGCCAGGTTTCAGGTTTCAGTGAGCTTTAATTTCTTTCGTGTATTTTCGTACTTTTTGTGGTTATTTAATAAACAGCGAGCGGTAGCGAGCCTAAAATTCGTGTTAATTCGTGTAATTCGTGGTTAAAAAACTGCACCGCATATATTGCTTGACTAAAACTGCAACCTTTAGGATGTTGACGTATTGTGTTTTATGCTTCTGGCAACAGACGATGCGAAAACACATAAGCTATTGATACATAGGGAGAAGACGTTTATGCTTTCTACCAGAGATGCGATATTGGACCTGCTTCAGCGTGAAGAAAAGGTTCTGAAGATGGGCGGCGATAAGGCCGTTGCAAAACAAAAATCCGGAGGCAAGCTTACCGCGCGTGAGCGTTTGAACTTGTTATTTGACGAGGGAACCTTCCGTGAATTGGATATGTTTGTAAGTCATCGTTGTGACAATTTTGGCATGAAAGAAATAGATATCCCCTCTGATGGTGTGATCACCGGTCATGGGATGGTGGATGGGCGTCCCATCTTTGCCTTCAGTCAGGATTTCACCTCTCGGGGTGGCTCCTTGGGCGAGATGCACGCTGCCAAGATTTGCAAGGTGATGGATATGGCGCTCAAGAGCGGCCTGCCCCTCGTGGGCATACAGGATAGCGGCGGTGCCCGCATTCAGGAAGGCGTGGATGCGCTGAAGGGTTATGGCGATATCTTTTTTCGCAATTCCCGTGCCAGCGGGGTGATACCCCAAATCACTGCCATCATGGGGCCCTGCGCCGGCGGAGCCGTCTATTCACCTGCCATGACAGACTTTGTGTTTATGGTCAAAAACACCTCCTTCATGTTTATCACGGGTCCGGACGTAATCCGTGCCGTTACCGGTGAGAATACCACCCAGGAGGAATTGGGCGGAGCGATGACACATAACACCTTAAGCGGCAATGCCCACTTTGCCTGTGAAGACGATGCCGAGGCGATCGAGCAAATCCGCCTGCTATTGTCATTCTTGCCGGCAAACAACATGGAGGATGCCCCTCGCAAGGACTGCACGGACGATCCCTATCGCCTGTGTGAAAAGCTGGATGACATCGTTCCAGATAGCCCCAAGATGAGCTATGACATGTTGGATGTGATCCGTGAGATTGTGGATGATGAAGAGTTTTTTGAGCCTCATAAATATTATGCCCGCAACCTCATCGTGGGCTTTGCCCGCCTCAATGGCAGGCCTGTGGGCATAGTGGCGAACCAGCCCACCGTGTTGGCAGGATGTTTGGATATAGATGCCTCGGACAAGGCAACCCGCTTTGTGCGCTTTTGCGATGCCTTCAATATCCCCCTCATCACCATGGTGGACGTTCCCGGCTATCTGCCCGGCACCCAGCAGGAGCATAACGGTATCATCCGCCACGGCGCCAAGCTCTTGTGGTGTTATAGCGAAGCCACCGTTCCCAAACTGACCGTGGTGACGCGCAAGGATTATGGCGGCAGCTATATCGCGATGAGTTCCAGACACTTGGGAGCTGATATGGTATTTGCGTGGCCCACGGCAGAGATTGCCGTGATGGGTGCCCAGGGCGCAGCCAATATCATCTTCCGCAAAGAGATAGCCGCTGCTGAGGACCCCAATGCCAAGCGTGCGGAACTGATTGCCAACTATGAAAAAGAATTTAACAATCCCTACGTGGCAGCCTCACGTGGGTATATAGACGCCGTTATCAGACCCTCCGAGACGCGGATGAGGCTGATTGACGCATTGGAAATCCTCTCCACCAAGAGCGAAGCCCTGCCTCCCAAAAAGCATGGCAACATCCCCTCATAAGGAGCGCTTGAGATGAAGGATAAAAAGGAACTGGCTGCCATCGCGGCAGTTTTGGATATCATTACCGCAGAGGCTTCCCTGGTGATGCCCCCGCGGGCAATCCCCAATATCCCCTCTCCCTGGCAAAGCTGGGGAGCAAGACAAACCATGCAATACCGTGATATTGCACAACGCAGAATAATAAAAAGATACAGATAAAAGGAGAATCCTGTGATGGATAAACACGGCATCCTCGAAATGACCACTATGCGCTATGAGCCGGACAGGCCCAAAGCCGCAAACCCCATTAAGATTCAAGACCTCAGTTTCCGCGACGGTCATCAATCGCTGTTTGCCACCCGTGGGCGCACAGAAGATATGCTGCACGTGGCAGAATTGATGGATCAGGTGGGCTATTACTCCATGGAAGTATGGGGTGGTGCCACTTTTGATACCATGCACCGCTATCTGGGGGAAGACCCCTGGCAGCGCATCCGCACTTTGAAGAAATATATTACCAAGACCCCGTTTTCCATGCTGTTGCGTGGGCAAAACCTGGTGGGATATCAAAACTATGCAGACGACGTGGTGGAAGCATTCGTGCAGCGTGCCTGTGAAAATGGCATCGATATCTTCCGCGTGTTTGACGCTCTCAATGACTTTAGAAACTTCCAGACCGCCGTCAAGATCATCCACAAAAATGGCAAACACTTCCAAGGCACCATCTGCTATAGCCTCACAGAGCAGCGGATGGGCGGCGAGATTTATAACATCGAATACTATGTGAATAAAGCCAAACAACTGGAAGAGATGGGCGCCCACACGGTGTGTATCAAGGATATGGCGGGATTGGTATCCCCTTATGATGCATACAACTTGGTGAAGGCACTGAAAGAAACCTTGAAGGTGCCCGTGCATCTGCATACCCACTTTACCAGCGGGATGGGCGATCTGGCACTCTTCAAAGCGGTGGAAGCAGGCGTGGATATCATCGATACCTGCCTGGGACCCTACGCCTACCGCACCTCCCACCCGGCTGTGGAGCCACTGGTGATTTCCCTCTTGGGAACCAACCGCGATACAGGCTTTGATATCAAGCTGCTGAATAAGATCGGCAAAGAGATGGAAAAGGACATCCCCAAATATCTGCAATTTGCTGATAATACCAAGTTTAGCATCATCGATACAGACGTGATTATCCACCAGACTCCGGGCGGAATGCTCTCCAATCTGGTGAATCAATTGCGTCAGATGGATGCCTTGGATAGATTGGAAGACGTATTTGCAGAAATCCCCAAGGTTCGCAAAGAACTGGGGCAGATTCCCCTGGTGACCCCCACCAGCCAGATTGTGGGTATCCAATCCGTCAATAATGCCCTCTTTGACACCAAAGATGGCGAATATGCCCGCATCACAGAACAGGTGAAAGACCTCTGCTATGGCCTGTATGGCAAAACCACGCTGCCCATCGACAAGGAAGTGCAAAAGAAGGCACTGAAGGGCTATCCGCGTGGCGAAAAGCCCATCACCAGCCGTCCTGGAGACGTGATAGAACCGGCAATGGACAAGGTGAAGGAAGAGACCAAGGGCTTGGCAAAAGACATTGATGATGAATTGATTGTGGCGATATACAACCTCACCGGCAAGAAATTCCTGAAGATCAAATACGGCTTGGAGCCCATGCCGGAAGATATGAAGCCCACCACCATGGAAGAGGTAAAGGCACAGGAAGAGCTGGTCCGCAAGGCAAAAGCCGGATTGTTGGTGGAAAAGCCAGACATCCCAGCACCTCCCAAACCTGATGGTATGCGTGAATTTGATATCTATATCGGTGAAGAATACTTCAAGGTGGAAGTGGCAGAGAAAGGCGGAACACCCAGAGTGGTATCCCGCGCTCCTGCTCCGGCTGCCGCTCCTGCTCCAGCTCCTGTGGCTGCCCCCACACCGGCTGCCAGTCCTGCACCGGCGGCGGCTCCCGCTCCCAAGGCAGCTCCCGTGGCATCTGCAGATGGCACCCCCATCAATGCACCGATGCCGGGGATGTTTGTGGAATATAAAAAGAACGTGGGAGATAAGGTGGAAGTGGGCGAAACCGTGTTGGTCTTGGAAGCCATGAAGATGTATAACAACATCCCCTCCCCTGTGCAGGGAACCGTGGCTGCCGCTCCGTTTGGCTCTGGAGACACGGTGAGCAAAGGCGACGTTTTGATAGTGATCAAGGAAGATTAGACGTGTTGATGCACCTAAAAAGCCAAATCATGGATAAAGCCCAGATGGAGCGCAGCATCCATCGCATGGCGCATGAGATCATCGAACAAAACCGGGGCCTCGCCAAGATCTGCCTGGTGGGTATCCGCTCGCGAGGCGTGCCTTTGGCGCAACGGCTTTCAGATTACCTGCGTTTGATAGAAAACCAGGAAGTACCGGTGGGCATGCTGGATATCACCCTGTATCGGGATGATCTATCCACCATTGCCCATCAACCGGTGATCAAGGGTTCACAGCTGGATTTTGAGATAGAAGGTTCCACGATAGTGTTAGCCGATGACGTGCTTTATACAGGACGCACGGTGCGCGCCGCCATCGATGCCCTGCTGGATTTTGGCAGACCGCGGCAGATTCAGCTGGCGGTGTTGATCGATCGTGGACACAGAGAGCTTCCCATCAAAGCCGATTATGTGGGCAAAAACGTGCCTACATCCAAAGAAGAAATCATCAAGGTGGAATTTGAGGAAACCGATGATAGAGACAGCGTCAGCATCTTTTTGGCATAAATTGCATGCCCGTTGGCAAAAGACGGGTTCGCTCTTGTGTGTGGGCTTGGATTCCGATATCAGGCGCCTGCCCGATTGTGTGATGGATGAAGAGATGCCCATGTGGGAATTCAACCGCTTTATAATCGAATCCACCCTGCCTTACACCTGTTGTTACAAGCCCAATCTGGCGTTTTATCTGGCAGATGGCATCCGGGGTATCCGCTCTTTGATCCGCACCATGAGGTTTATCCCAGACGATGTGCCCGTGATCCTGGATTGCAAGGTGGGCGATATCGGCAGCACCATGGACGCCTATATGCGGGGCTTTTTTGACAAGCTGGAAGCCGATGCCATCACCATCAACCCCCTGATGGGCTCGGATGTGTTGGAACCGCTCCTACAGCGTGAAAAAGCCTTTGTCTTTGCCCTCACGCTCACCTCCAACCCTTCGGCAAGTGAATTTTTCAAGGATAAAGGCATGGACGAGGCAGTGGCAAAGTGGATGGAACAATATCCCGTGGAGAGGGTGGGCGCCGTGATTGGTGCCACCCAGAGCGAGGATCTGAAGAGGATGAGACAGCTGATGCCAGAGCGCTTGTTCCTGATTCCCGGCATCGGGGCTCAGGGCGGAGATCTGGAAGCCGTGTTGCGCAGTGCAGCCGCTCCGCTGGCACATCCGCGCCTGTTGATCAATTCCTCCCGCAATATCATCTTTGCCTCTTCCCAGCCGGATTATGCCCGCGCGGCAAGGATGGCGGCAAGAGATCTGCATCTTGAGATACAAAAGATATTGGATAGATAAGATTTAAGGATAAAACATGACTGAATTTATTTCATCCCTCGTCACATCGTATGTGAACTGGGTAAAAGCAATGCCCATCGTGTCTTCCATGATCCAATTTGCCATCTTGGGCACCCTGGGAGAAGTGGTTTCCAAATGGATTGTGCGCAAGAGCTTCCGGTATCCCTTCACCTTCCTGCTCACACTGTGGAAGATGATCGTGTGGGCAATCCTGGCAGTGGGCATCAAATATGCCTTCAGCGGACATTCAGCAATGGTGGCTCACCTCGTGGAGGTGGGAATGCTGCCCGCTTTGAACAAGTTTGGCATGGCTCTTGCCATCTCCATCTCGCTGAACGTGCAATTTGGCTTGCTGTTGGTGATCATGCATCGCGTGTTGGACAACCTGGTGGAAAAGGAAAAGAACTGGAAAGGCATGGATAAGAGCATGTATTCCCTGCTGTGGTTCTGGATTCCGGCGCATACGGTAACCTTCCTGCTCTCTGATGTATATCGTATCGGATTGGCAGCGCTGTGGTCTGTGGCATTGGGATTGATTTTGGGAATGTTTAACAAGAAATAGACAGCCCTCCCCCCTCTTAGCTGGTTGATACAAAGCCTTATATCCATGCCAGATAGTACAGTGCAAACCGAGAGCTCCGGCAAGGCTCCCATCCTGTGGCCGCTGCTTTTCTGGCTTGTGGGTTTGGCATTGGGCAAAGGCTATGAGGGCGGGGAATACATCTTTTTGGCAGTCTCCACCCTGCTGGTGTTAGCTGCCCTCTTCATCCCTCGTCTGCGTTTATGGCTACTCCTGATGCTGTGCCTTTTTGCCGGCATCCTGCGCGTCACCATCCAAAGCCCGGAAGAGACGGTGCTGCTGCAAAGCCTGCAATCAAGGGGCGAACTGGTGCAAAGGGGGAGCTTTACGGTAAACAGGGCATTTAGCGACCATACCTATGAGATGGGTCTGCGCCGCTTTGCCGGAGCGGATATGGGGCTGAAGCTGCTCTTATATCATGCGGATAGCCTGCAGGTGGGTGGAGTGTATGAGGCGATTATCCGGGTGCGGCCGCTCTCCCGTGATCCCATTTTGGATATCTATCCCTCCCGCTATACCGCCAGTGCTGATCTTCGTGCGGAATTGAAGATGCAGTCTGCCGAAAGCCGAGCCCTGCCCATCACCCAAATACGCAGCTGGATGTATGAAAGGCTGGATAGACACGCCTCCCACCATGCAGATATCGCCAAGGCACTGCTCCTCTCCGATCAAAGCGCCAAAAAGGCATATCGCCAGGAGCTGCAACAGGGAGGCATGATACACCTGATAGTGGTGAGCGGGCTGCATGTGTGGTTCATCTATGCCATGCTGTTGGTATTCCTGAAAGGGCTCTTGCCGCGAAGGCTGTTGGATGCGTTTATCCTCTTGTTATTGGCTGGCTTTGCCGCTCTCAATTATTGGGCGGCACCCATCACGAGGGCGCTACTCATGATCTCAATCGGCGTGCTGGCGCGCTGGCTGGGGCGCAAGGTATCATCCCTGCAAATGCTGTCGCTCAGCCTCTTTATCATCACCCTTGCCAACCCTCATCAGCTCTTTGATTTGGGGCTGCAGCTTTCCTTTATCAGCGTGGGCATCATCCTCTTGGCATTGCCCCGGATCAGGTTTTGGCATGCGGAGGTAAGCAAACACAGCTTTTGGAAAAGGGGTATGGAAAGAGTGGCAAACTATTTGCTGCTCAATCTCATGGTTTCCCTCGCCATCCTGCCCCTCACGCTGAACACAATGGGCACAGGCTCTTTGAACGGAGTCTTTGGCAATATCTTGGGCGTTCCCCTCATTGGCATGCTGTTGCCGCTTTCCATCTTGATACTTATCTTTGCTCCCTCCGGCATCATCGGGGCGGGCTTTTATCACAGCTATCTGGCTGTGCTGTGGTTGTTTGAACAAGTGGCTGTCATCTCCGCCTCCCTGCCCTTTAAGGTGGAGAATTTCTGGATAGGATTGGGACCGGCGATAGGGATGGCACTCCTGCTATTGCCTTTTTTTATCTGGCTAAGGCGCAAGAAACGCCCCGCCTGGAGCTTCAGCCTGCCCCTGTGGATGGTGGGCTTGCTACTCCTTTTGGTATTTCCCCTGCTGCGTCCCCACAGAGGAGGAGTGTGGATATTCAATTGTGGTACAGCGGATTGTGCCCTTATCCAAAGCCCTTCCGGACATACCATTCTGGTGGATAGCGGCCCCGGCAAATACACTTGGGAGGCAGAGCGCGACCCCACCAAAGCCCTGGATACCAATGGCTGGGCGGGCAGAAAGCTGCTTCCCTGGCTGAGGCACAAAGGCATCCGCCAGCTGGATGATCTCATCCTTACCCACACTCATGCCGATCACACGGGAGGCGTGCCGGCACTCATCACCTCAATACCCATCAAGAGGCTGATTATTACCGATGAATTGCAGAGCTCCCAGCTCTATCAGCTCTGGCGGGAGGTGGGCTGGTTTGCCGATACCGAGGTACTGGTGGTTGCAGATACCCTCAGCCTGGCAATAGACCAATTGCACTTCAAATTCCTGCATCCAGACCGCCATTGGCATACGGATAATGAAAACGACCGCAGCATCGTGTTTCGCATGCAACACAAGGATAAATCCCTGCTCTTTACCGGAGATATCGAATCCGCCTCGGAAGCCTGGCTGCTAAACCGCTATCCCGAATATCTGGACGTGGACTATCTAAAGGTGGCGCATCACGGCAGCAAAACCTCCTCCACGGAAGGCTTCCTGCGCCAAGTGAACCCACGTGAAGCATGGATCAGCGTGGGTAAAAGGAACCGCTTCAACTTCCCCCATCCCCAGGCTTTGGACAGGCTACAGCGGTATGCCCCCTCCATCCGCTACAGCTATGAGGGTACCATCTATCTGGATTTGTGATCCGCCACTTTACTGAAACCTGTAACCTGGCACCTGAAACCTTCCCTGTTAGATGCGCTTGCGATGTGGTTGCGATACCCAGCGATTTGCTGGGAGAGGCAACGGCATCACAACCACATCTAATAGGAAAGCAAGGCAAATCATTCTGTGATGGGATATTATTCCCTTTCCAGAATCCACTCCACGATATCTTCCATCACCTCCACGGCAAAGGTCTCTTCAAGCTTGATATATTCGTTGACGTTCCCCGTTTCACTATGCTGAAAGAGGTGGTTCAATCCCTCGTATTCTATGGTTGTAAAGTCTGGATTTCCAGCTCTTTCCAATGCCTCTCTGATAGCGGTAAGATTCTGCTGAATTTCCACTTGCAAGTCTTTATCCCCATTCACTGCCAGCACGGGGATGGTCACCTTTTCCAGGTATAAAGCAGGGTCCAATCTCATAAATGTGAGCATCCAGTCGTCCACAACCTCATCGATAAGATACATCTTGGCGGTATCCTTTTCCGGCACAGGGAACAGCTCTGCATAACCCTCTTCCCACACATCATCCACCAGTTTGTCCAAAGCCTTGGTCAGTTCGTCTTTATCCTCCACATCCAAGACAAGATCATAGACCATCCTGTTCAGCTTTTGAGACCGGGCAAGCTTGTCCTTTTCCGTACCCATCGAGATGCTGATCAATTCGGTTTGTTTCATTAGGAGCTCATCACCACGCACACCGGTTCCCGCCAAGAGCACGATAAAATCCAGCTCCTTATCCTCAGACGCCACTATGGGAGCGATGATGCCGCCTTCACTGTGCCCGATAATGCCCACGCGCCCAATCTCTTTCTGCTGTCTCAGCCAAGCCACCGCGCTTTGGGCATCGGAAGCAAAATCGAAGGTGGTGGAGCCGGAAAACACGCCATCGGATTCGGCAACCCCGCGGTCATCATACCTTAATACGGCGATGCCAGCACGAGTAAGATGGTCAGACAGCACCAAAAACGGCTTATGATGCAAAAGCTCTTCATTGCGGTCTTGAGGACCGCTGCCGCTCACCAATACCACCGCCGGATAGATTCCCTCTTCCTGAGGCAAAGTAAGCGTTCCTGCCAGCTTGATGCCAGCCTGGGGGTTTTCAAAGAATACATCCACAGAGCGATAAGGGAAAGGCTCCTGGGGCTCCTGAGGGCGGTTGTATTCAGGCTCGGGCAGCTCTTCACGGCTAAATACCAGCGCAGCCTCAAAGCCGCTTTGATTAAAGATACCCCTGATCATTTCTCCATCAAACATGCCATCATAGCGCAAGCCGATGTCTTTGACCGAAAATACTAACTTACCAGAGTCATACTCTATCTCATCAATTTCGATGCCATAAGCACCTTGATCCGGACTATCCAGGGTGCCACTGATACCATCCGGACCGTCCGTGATATGCACCACCAGGCGCAGCTCGGAGCCAAAAACATCCAAGAGCGCATTCCATTGACCTTCAATCTCTGTGGCCGCCAAACCCGCCGCCAACATCATGGCCAATATAACGATGATAATACGTTTCATCTTTTCTCCAATCTATTTATTATTTACTGTATAATCACACTATTTGCATAAAGCCGGAGCTGTCAAGGAATATGTCCGTCACCGCCCCATTTATTCAAGCTAAAGCTTATGCTCTTTATCAGATAGCATCCCGCAGAAGCCACTATTTTTCAGGCTTTCATATATCTTTACAACGGCAATCAAAATATCCTTTGGTTTTAGTTCCTGATTCGTTATTAATATCTATCATAAGCCATATGTTTACGAATGTGAATTTTTGACAGGATGGCTAAACAACTATATAACAGGAGAAAACAATGAAACAGCTCATATTTACTTTACTCATCTTGATGGCGATCACCCTCTTGGGAGCTGTCAGTTATGATGAAACCATGCGATCTTTCTTTGCTGCAGGCCATTCCGGAGAAATCGATGGCGATACGTATTGGATAATGGATGATGTGTATTCCAATAGAGACGATGCCTTAAAGAAGATTGTCAAACTGGCTGCGCTCTTTGTACGTCGAGACAGCGACGAATATGTCACCTCAATTCCTGAGTTTAATAATGTGTTCGATTCCACTGATTATATCTTTTGCAGGTGGTCTAACAACGCAGGCAGCAGCTACAATTTCATGCGTGTTCCGGTGCTATATGCCCTGTTAAGTTACTATGCAATGGCTCTTTCATTTCAGACTACAGGTGATCTGGAAAAAGACTTGTATGATATGCTGAAGGATAGTGCACTGATAGAAGAATGGGAAGCTGAATAGCCGCTGCAGAGCTTTTATTTGAAAGGAGATAACGATGAAACAGCTCATATTTACTTTACTCATCATGTTGGCTATCACCCTCCTGGGCGCTGTCAGCTTTGATGAAGCCCTGGATTCCTTCTTTGTAAATGGATATTCAGAAGAGATAGACGGGGAAACGTATTGGATGATAGATTATATGTATGATGACAGGTATGGCGCCTACGATGAGGTTTCCAGACTGGCATTGTTGTTTGTATTTCAACGCTTGGACTGGGATCAAACAGCCATCCCAGAGTATAAAGAGATACTAAAAGCCACTGATTATATTGCTGGTAAATGGTATGATGAAGAGGATGACGCCGTTTACTATGTGGGCATGTCCATAGATGAATACATCTGGTTTACCGATTTTGAGTATGAAGACGATTGGGAGATTCCAGATATGGAAGACGAAATATACGACTTTATGAATTATTATGGCTTTGCCTTTGAATGGGAGGAAGAATGAAAAAGTTCGTGTTTATATCACTTATCCTGATGGCGATGAGCCTTCTGGGTGCCAACTTCTTTGATGATAACCTGAAACCTATCTATGAGGGGGGGCATTTTGAAGAAATAAACGGGGATACTTATTGGATTTTTGAAGAACTGTATTTTGATAAAGATGAAGCTCTCGATGACATTGCCTACCTGGCTACGCTCGCCGTGTTTTATAATATGGAATGGGATTCACCAACTGATCCCGATTACATAGATTTCCTGGATTCCCTTGATTTAATTGCCTGCCGTTGGTTTGACGCAAACGATAGTGCCACCTACATTGTGAGTGGATCCGTATTTACATACTTATGGTTTATGATAGACGACGAAGAGTTCTATTACATGGATTTTGCGGATATCCGCGAAGACATTTCCGAATTCATAGATTATTTGGGCGGACAATTTAAATTGGAGGAATAATGAAACAGATTGGATTTATACTACTTATCATTCTGGCAACGTCGTGGTTGGGTGCTGCCACTTTTGAAGAAGTATTGGAGTCTTACATTGATGATGGTTATGCCTTTGAGTATGACGGAAACCAGGGTTGGATGCTTGATGAATTATACTTTGACCGTAGTGTGGCTTGTGAAGCTCTCGCCAGCATGGCGGTGGTCTTTTTGTATCAACGCTTGGAATGGGGGGAGACCTCCAATCCCGCTCATAAAAAGGTTGTCGATGATACATATTATTTAACAACCCATTGGTTTGACGTGACAGATAGCGGCACATACGTCGTAGGCGTCGTTATGAGTGATCTGATATGGTATTATGAAGAAGATATCTATGATATGTCGCCATCAGAACTGGAAGAAGATATCTTTGAGCAGATGTATTACTATAGCCTGGCATTTGAATGGGAGGAAGAGTAAATTGCTATCAACCCTTCTTATGAAACCCAAACGATAAACCCCGCCGTTAAACATATTAACCGCGGGGTTTTATTCTTTACTTCTTAAGTTTACAATTCGGGATACAGGGGAAAGCGTTTGGTAAGCTCCATCACCTCGGCTTTCATGGCTGCCAGATATTCCTCATTATCACTATTATCGCGCACTCTTTTGATAAAGGCGGCGATCTGTTTCATTTCGGCAACGCCCATCTTACGGGTGGTGACGGAGGGGGTTCCCAGGCGGATACCGGATGCCACGAAAGGTGAGCGGGTATCGAAGGGAACTGTGTTTTTATTCACCGTGATGCCGGCGATATCCAGGGAGCCTTCCATCTTCTTACCGCTGGGTCCGCCCTCTTCCTCGCTGCCCAAATCCAACAGCATCAGATGGGTGTCTGTTCCGCCGGAAACCAGCTTGAATCCTTCATCCATCAAAGAGCTTGCCAGCGCCTGGGCATTGGCAATCACGTTTTTCTGATATTCTTTAAATTCCGGTTGCAAAGCTTCCCAGAAGGCTACTGCCTTGCCGGCGATGGCATGCATCAGGGGTCCACCCTGGATGCCGGGGAAGACGTAGCTATCCACATCCTTGGCATACTGTTCTTTACACAGGATGAGCCCGCCACGGGGTCCGCGCAGGGTTTTGTGGGTGGTGCTGGTCACGATATCGGCATAGGGCACGGGGTTTTCGTGCAAGCCTGCGGCTACCAAACCGGCAATATGAGCCATATCCACAAACAATTTGGCGCCCACCATATCGGCAATCTCTCTAAAGCGCTTAAAATCTATTTTGCGCGGATAAGCAGAGGCGCCGGTGAGGATCATCTGCGGTTTATGCTCTTTTGCCAAAGCCTCAATCTCTGCATAATCAAACTGATGCGTGTCTTTATCCACATTATAATGGATGATATTGTAAAGCTGTCCCGAAAAGGAAAGCGGATGCCCGTGGGTGAGGTGACCGCCGTGTGCCAGCTCCAAAGAGAGCACCGTGTCACCGGGTTTGATGAGGCTAAAGTATGCCGCCATATTGGCTTGTGATCCGCTATGAGGCTGCACGTTGGCATGCTCTGCGCCAAAGATTTCCTTGGCACGCTCAATCGCCAGCCGCTCCACATCGTCGATGTATTCACAGCCGCCATAATATCTGCCATACAGCTTATAATTCACCTTCCCCGTCTTTTTGCTCCAGCGGTAGGGATAGCCCTCGGCGTATTTATTGGTCAAAATACTGCCTTGCGCCTCCATCACCGCCAATGAGGTAAAGTTTTCGGAAGCAATCAATTCCAGGTTTTCCCGCTGTCTGGCAAGCTCGCCAGCGATAGCGGCATAGAGTTCAGGATCTTGTTTTTGGATATGTTTCACTTGATATCTCCTTCTATCTTACTAATTTTATCAATTCTTTGCTGATGCCTGCCGCCCTCAAAATCCGTATGCAGCCAGGCATCCAATATCTGGATGGCATAGGGAATCGCCGTGAAGCGCCCTGCCAAGACCAGGATATTGGCATCGTTGTGCATTCTGCTGAGGCGGGCAATATCCGTATTCACACACAAAGCGGCACGGATGCCCTCCACCTTATTGGCAACGATGCTCATGCCAATGCCAGAGCCACAGATGAGGACGCCCTTGGCACAGGCTCCGGATGCCACTGCTTGGGCGGCAGGAGTGCCCGTATCGGGATAATCCATGGAGTCTGCGCTATACGTGCCAAAATCTTCCCATTGATACTGGGGGAACGCCTTTTTGAGGGCTTCCTTGAGGGGGAATCCGGCGTGATCGGATGCTATTGCCAGTTTCATCTTTCCTCCGCCATCAGACAGGAAAGGGCAATGCAATAATACTTGCTGGCGGCGCTTTCGCTGCGGCTCATCACCACCACCGGCTTGATGGTGCCCTGTATCATGCCTGCCAATTCCGCATTGGCAAACAGCATCAATCCCTTATAAAAGCTATTGGCGGTTTCCAGATTGGGAAAGATGAGGATATCCGCCTCGCCTTGGATGGGTGTATCCACGCCCTTGATCTCGCCAGCGGCAGGATCGCATGCCAAAAATACATCCAAAGGTCCATCGATGATGGCATCCTTGATTTGCCCGCGCTCTGCCATCTTGCACAAGAGCGCATAATCCAGCGTGGAGGGCATCCCCGCTCCCACCTTTTCTGTGGCAGTAACCAGCGCCACCTTGGGGGTTTGGATGCCAAAACGGTGCGCCATTGCCACGCTATACTTGATCATCGCCTGCTTTTGCGCCAAATCCGGATAGGGCAATACCGCCGTGTCGGACACAAAGAGCAGTTTGGGATAGCGGGGTAATTCCAAGGCACAGGTATAGCTCATCACAGCGCCGGGAGGCAAGAGGCCCCACTCTTTATTGAGCACACATTTCAGGAATGTATCGGTGCCCACCAGCCCCTTCATCAACACATCCGCCTCGCCATTTCTCACCATTTGGGTGGCGGCTTGGGTGGCGCTTTGGTCCTCCGCATGATCGATGATCTGCATCAGGCTGGCATCCAGGTTTTCATCTTGGCACAATTGCAGAATCTTGGCTTTACTGCCATGCAAAATAGGCTGCACCCAGCCTTCGGAAGCAGCTCGGGCGATGGAAGAGAGGGTGTTGGAATCCTGGGCGGCGGCAACGGCAATACGGGTCTTGCAGCCTTGTTTCTTTACAAAGTCTGCCAGTTCACCCAGCTTGGTAATCGCTTTCATATTATGCCAAAAGGGCTGCCAGGGCAATGGAATACAGTTTGGTTAGCTCGCTATCTCCGCGGGAGGTGAGCACGGCAGGCACGCGGGCACCCATCACCACGGCGCACAGCTGGGATTTCAAGAGGGTGGTGAGGGTCTTATAAAAGGTATTTCCGGATTCAATATTGGGGAAGAGGATGCAATCCGCATCACCGCACACTTCGCTCTTTACGCCTTTGATGCGGGCGGATTCGGGATCCAAAATAAGGTCCATAGCCAGGGGACCATCCACGATGCCGCCTTTGATCTGTCCGCGCTCTGCCATCTTGGATATCAGGGCAGCATCATAGGAGGAGCGGATCTTGGGCTGGGTCTGTTCTGATGCAGAGAGCAAGCCAACCTTCGGGGTCTGGATACCCAAAAGCTGTGCCGTCTTGATCAGATAGTTGCAAATGGCAATCTTTTGTGCCAAATCAGGCTCTGGAATAATGGCAACGTCACCCACTATCAACAGCTTGTGATAGGTCTTGGGCTCCGTGACGGTGATATGGGTAAGCACGGCGCCGCTATTCATCAAACCCTTTTCCTTGTTGAGGATAGCCCGCATATAGCGATCTGTGCTCAACAGGCCTTTCATGATAAAATCGCCTTCATTATCGTTGATCAATTGCACCGCCTGGGCGGCGGCTTCCACATCAGAATTGCTGTGCACAATGCGAAACACGGAAGGATCGATCTGGTTGGCGGCACACACCTCTTTGATGGTGGTTTCATCGCCCACCAATACTCCGCTTACAATCCCCTTTTCCACAGCAGCATGCACTGCCATAATCGTATGCTCGTCATTTGCCCAGGCAGCAACTAAGCGCTTGCGAGGACGGCTTTTCAGAACTTCAAACATCTGTTCAAGCTTGGTAATCTGCATTTTGAATCTCTCCAATATATCTTTATTATTTTTTGTAGCATATTTACAGGGAAGAGAGGGAAAAATCACTAAGTGGCTGGCTTTCCCCGCTCGCCAAATCTATCAGCTGCAGCTGTGTGAAAAGATCGGCTTCCCTTCCCTCTTCTTCTTGCCTCATTATCAACAGAAAATCCGCGTTGGAGTGTCGGGCAATGCTGATCACATCCAGCTCTCCTTGGGGATGATCCGCCCTGGGAACGGCTATGATCACGGCACCGCTTTGCAAGAGATTGTGGGCAATTCTTTTGTTCAGATTTTGGGCAGTGGCGGCTTCTTCTATTCCCAAACTGCCAATCATAAGGATGGGTTTGCGACCCGCGTTGGTGCCAAAACCCTCTATCCAGGGATTGGCAACCAGTGCCCGGCTAAGCCTTACAGCCAGCATTTCATATTCTATTTCAGAGTGGGGCACGGTTTTATGCATCACACAGGCATCCATGCATATCAGTAAAATCAGTAGAATCGAATTCTTAAGTCTCATTTATTTTTGGTATCTGCAAAATCCTTATATTGATCAATTTGCCATAGTGTACAAGGCATTGACCGCACTTTTGCAGGGTGCGGGCATAGTGCCAAAAATAAGAGCTTTTTGTCAAGGTAAAAAACCATGAGGGGATTTTCCGCTTGATTAGATGCACCTCACAGGATATTTTTCGCTTTTTTGGATACCGATTACTCACTCCTTCCCTGTTAACCACCCTTGTCTCTCCTTTGTCTCGACAAGGGTGAGACAAGGGTGGTACAAGGGAGGCTAATGGGCAAGGCGCTGACACAAAAAGCGGTGAACCAGCCATATTTCGTGTTATTTCGTGCCTTTCGTGGTTATTAAACAACAGCGGGCGATGGCGAGCATTAAATTAGTGAAATTCGTGTAATTCGTGGTTCCCCAAAAAGCCCCTCTATCCCACAACAAGCTCTTTTCAAAAAAAGGCGTGACAAAATAAACGAGTTTTTGATACTGGCTTCACAAGGAGAAATATATGCGCAGCTTTTTGATACTTCTGCTTTTGGTGCTGGTTTGCGGAGTATGGGCAGGGGAATTCCAGCCCTTGGACGAGGATGATATTTTACAACTGTTGGATATGTTGGCAGAGGCTGACTTGGATAGCACGGATCTGGCTTTTGAAAAGGATTGGGACCTTTCCACGCGCTTCAAGCTGGATTCCCAAATGCGGGTTTTGCTAAATCCCTGGGAGGGGTTGAATGAATTGGCGCATTGGCGCAGGATGCTGGGAACCCAGTGTATGTGCCAGATTGCCTCATCCTGCATGGCAGAGGCGTGGCAGATAGAAGAAGAGGAAATTGTGCATCAGGATTTTGCCCGAATGCTGGAAAATGCCGGCAGATCCCCCAAGAAATTGGCAAAGAGCTGGAGCCGGATCTTGGATGAGCATCTGCATCATTGGCGGCAGGCATTTGGTTCCTTCTCCCCAGCCCAGATAGATAGCTTGCGCTCGTTTTGGTATCAGCTGTGCAGCGAGGGTGAAGACAGGGAAAAATACAAGGATTATATAGCCGCGCGTGGGCTTCCCTATCTGGAAGATGTGGGATTAGAGTATTTTGCAGAGTTCTTTGACCAGGTGGATTTTGCCCTCTTGAGACAGACTGCTCTGTCATATCAAAAGGCGTGTTCCGCATTGGAAAAGGCGGCATCCAAGCTCAAATTCCCCTCCCAAAAGCCTTATATCCACAAAAGTCCGCATGGATTGATGATCTTTGGCACAATGGGCGATGATATCTATTTGCCGCATAAGAAGGAGCGTGTGTGCCTGATAATGGATCCATCCGGCAACGATCAATATCGCCTGCCCCTGGGTGCCAGCTGGGAAAACCCCTTCTTTTATCTATGGGATGGGGATGGCAACGATGTGTATAGCCACGATCAGCCAGGCGGCTTCTTTACTGCGGAGCTGGGCTGTTGTATATCCGTGGACGCAAAAGGACGTGATCTGTATCAAGGGGATGATTTTAGCTTTGCCGCCTACCTGGGTTTTGCCCTGCATCGTGATCTGGAGGGTGATGATATTTACCGTTGTGGAATGTTTAGCCAAGGGGCGGCGCTGTTTGGCGTGGCTATCCTGAATGATGAGGCGGGGAATGACCGTTATGACGCCACTTCGCTGTCTCAGGGATTGGGCACCACGCGGGGAATTGGGCTGCTGATGGATAAGGCAGGTGATGATGTTTACTATTTGGGAGGAAAATATTACCACGCTCCGCTGATGCCCTTGGATCACAGAACTTTGGGGCAGGGGATGGGCTTTGGTTTCAGGCCGGATTATGCCGGCGGCATCGGCATCCTCTATGATGGGGATGGCAACGACCGTTATCTGGGTGGAGTGTATGCCCAGGGAGTGGGCTATTGGTATGCCATGGGCATGCTGATCGATGAGGCTGGAAACGATGTATATAACGCAGTTTACTACCCACAGGGCTCCGGCATCCATCTGGCGTGTGGAATGCTCTATGACGCCTCCGGCGATGACGCCTATTACAGCCGCAACGGTCCCGGTCAGGGCGCAGCCCATGATTGGGGCGTAGGGATGCTAATAGACGGTGACGGCAACGATGCTTATTCCATCCATGGCGGGCAGGGCTTGGGATTGTCCAATTCCGTGGCCATCTTTGTGGATAGAAGCGGGGACGACCGCTATGAGCGCAAGGAAGAACAGAATTATGGCAGTGGCGCCCGCAGCCGGGGAGCCGGTAGCATTGGCCTCTTTTTGGATGCCGGTGGCACGGATAGCTATCCTGATAGCCTGATGGCAAATGATAAGACCTGGCAAAAGGGAACTTATGGCATTGGGAGGGATATCGACCTGCGTCCCAGCCTGAAAACCTCCACCGAGGAATTGGCTGAAAGTGCTGAGCTTCCGTCTGCGGATGACTCCATAGATAGTCTATTTGCCGCTGCCGCAGAGTGGGAGGTGGGTTCTGCCATCCAACGGGTGCGCACGGCACGCAACTATTTGGCAGAACGCAGTGAAGAGGCTATCCCCTGGGTGCTGGAACACAAACTAAATACCAAGAGTGGACTGGAATACCGTGCTTTGGAGGCACTCTTGAAGGATGCCCCCCAGATGGCTGCAGGGCTGTATCCATATATCAATGAGGCGGATTCCCTGGCTGCCAAAAATGCCATCTCGCTCTTGGCAGGCGAGGCAGATAGCCTGTTGGTGCCATATATCCAGGAGCTTTTGGCGAAAGGGAAATATATCCCCACCTGCCTGTCTGTCTTGGGCGTGTATCCCAACGAGGAATCCATCGCCACCCTCTCCCAGTGGCTGCTGGATCCGGTGGAGCGCTACCAATTTATCGCGGCGAGGTCTTTGGCATCCATGCAAACATCTGAGACGGATAGAATCCTGAGGGAAAAGCTGGTGGATCCTACCTTCCTCTTAAAATGTGTACTAAGGTTTTTGCCAGAGGAAGGTGAAAATGAGCGTTGAACGAGAGAGCTTTACCGCCTTTTTACAAGAGCTGGGGCTGGCTGATATAGACGGTGTGATGGCTGGTTTTGAGCACTATCATCGGCTCTTGAGCGAATACAACCAAATGGTGAATCTGGTATCGCGCGCCATGCCGGTAAATCAGTATTGGACAAAGCATTTCCTTGACAGCTTATTGCCTTTGAAATGTATGGATTTATCCGAGCAATCGGTATTGGATTTTGGCTCTGGTGGCGGCTTGCCGGGTATTCCGCTGAAGCTTGTGCACCAGAATTTGCGCATCCATCTCTTGGATAGCGTGGGCAAAAAGACACGTATCCTGGCAGAGATGGTCTCAGAGATGCATCTGGAAAAGGCGGAGGTGATCAACGCCCGCCTGGAGGATTTTGCCAAGGGTGAAGATCGGTTTGACCTGGTCTTTTGCCGTGCCCTGAAGATGGAAGAGCGCTACCGCCAGCCTCTGTGGCAGCTACTAAAGCCCGGAGGCAGCGTGATCTTTTACAAGGCGCAGGATAGCGAAGACCTGAAGGATTTGGCTGCTGAATTGATGCTGGAACAAAGCTTTGATTGGGGCAGCCGCAAAATCTGGAGAGTGAAGCGCAAGCATCTGAAACCGTTTGCAAATAGATACAGAAAACATGGATAAAACATGGGTAAGATAATTACAATAGTAAACCAAAAAGGCGGCGTGGGCAAGACCACGACTGCCGTGAACCTTGCCGCCGGCTTGGCTGTGCTGGAAAAAAAGACCCTGTTGATTGATTTTGATCCTCAGGGGAATGCCACCAGCGGCGTGGGGTTGGATAAGGACCAACTGGAAAAACAGGTGTATGATGCCTTGATACGCAAGGTGCCAATCGCCGAAACCATACATTCCACCAGCACTCAAAACCTCTTTTGCGTTCCCGGCAATATAGACCTCACCGGTGCGGAGATAGAGCTGGTGCACGAATTTGCCCGCGAGCAGAGGCTGAAGGAAATCTTGGAGCCCATCGTGGATGAATATGACTTTATCATCATCGATTGCCCTCCCTCACTGGGGCTGCTCACCGTGAATGCAATGACAGCCAGTCACGAGCTTTTGGTGCCCATCCAATGTGAATATTACGCCTTGGAAGGGGTGAGCCAGCTGCTTTCCACCATCCGCCTCATCCAAAAGAACCTGAACCCCAGCCTGGGCATCATCGGCATCCTGCTTACCATGTTTGACAAGCGCGTAAACCTCTCCACCCAGGTGGCAAAAGAGGTGCGCCGCTATTTTAAAGAAAAAGTATTCAATACCATCATACCCCGTAATATCAAGCTCACGGAAGCGCCCAGCTTTGGCAAGCCCATATTTTTGTATGACATCCGCTCTCCCGGTGCCATGAGCTATCTGAATCTGGCACAGGAAGTGGTGGAGCGCAGCCAGTGAAAAACCTGAAACTGAGGAGATTATGAACGAACGCCTTGGCAGAGGCCTCAGCGCCCTCATCCCGGATAATAAAGATGAAAGTAACAGGCAGATGGGGCTCAGCACGCTGCCCATCGATAAGATAAGATTGAACCGCCTGCAACCACGTATGAACTTTGACCAGGAGAAGCTGAATGAATTAGCGGAATCCATCAAAGAAAACGGCATCATTCAGCCCCTCATTGTAACCAAAACTGAAGGTTCGGAATATGAGCTGATAGCGGGAGAGCGCAGGCTGCAGGCAGCCAAGATAGCCGGCTTGGATATCGTGCCTGTGGTGATCCGCTCCGTATCCCAAAAAGAGCAACTGCAATTGGCAATCGTGGAAAACATCCAGCGTGAAGACCTGAACCCCATCGAAGAGGCATTGGCATACCACACTTTGGCAGAGGATTTTGGGCTTTCGCATGCACAGATAGCCCAAACGATGTCCAAAAGCCGCAGCACCATCACCAATAGCATCCGGCTCTTGAAATTGAGCCCCCAGATTCAAGAGATGATAAACAGTGGCGAGCTTTCCGCAGGGCATGCCCGTGCCATCCTCAGCCTGGAAGAGCATCTGCAGCTGCCTTTTGCCCAGCATATCGTGAAATATAAGCTGAGCGTGAGACAGGCGGAGGAAAAATCCGGCAGCTTCAGGCTGGAAACCCCCAAAACCAAAGCCAGCGTATCGCCGGTGATCAGTGGCATTCAGAGCGATTTGCAGCGCACCTTGGGGATGAAGGTAAAAATAAAAGGACATATCAATAAAGGGCAGATAGCCATCGAATATCGCAGCCAGGAAGAGCTGGCGGCGTTTAAAGCTTTAATCAACAAACTAAGGGAGCAAAATCAATGAAACGTATTATCGTGACAGGCGGCGCTGGATTCATCGGTGCAAACTTTATCCACACTCTCTTTGCAGATCCTCAGTTTGACGGCATCATCGTCAATCTGGACAGCCTCACCTATGCAGGCAACCTGCAAAGCCTTGAAGACGTACAGGCTCGCTGGCCACAACGCTACTTTTTTGAACACACCAATATCAGGGATAATGCCCGCGTGGCAGAAATCATAGCCAAATACAAACCGGATACCATCATCAACTTTGCTGCGGAATCTCATGTAGACCGCTCCATTGATGGTCCCATGGAGTTTATAGATACCAATATCGTGGGCACAGCGGTGCTGTTGGATAACGCCCTGCGCTATTATCGTCAGCTGAATGATGAGGGTAAAAAGGCATTCCGCTTTCATCACGTCTCCACAGACGAGGTGTATGGCTCCCTGGGAGATACGGGCATGTTTTTGGAGACCACTCCCTATGACCCCTCTTCCCCATACTCCGCCTCCAAAGCGGCATCCGACCATCTGGTGAGAGCTTGGCAACGCACCTTCGGGCTACCCATCCTGATCTCCAATTGTTCAAACAACTATGGTGCCTACCAATTCCCAGAAAAGCTGATCCCCCTGATGATACTGAACTGTTTGGAACACAAAAAGCTGCCGGTATATGGCGAGGGCTTGAACGTGCGAGATTGGCTGTATGTGCAGGATCACTGTGAGGCAATCGCCCTCATCGTGCGCAAAGCCGAACCCGGACAGACATATAACATCGGCGGTCATAACGAAATGAAGAACATCGAGATCGTGCATACCATCTGTGATCTCTTGGACGAGATGAGACCCTCAGACAAGCTGGGTTCATACAGGGAATTGATTACCTATGTGGCGGATCGTCCCGGTCATGACCTGCGTTATGCCATTGATGCCTCCAAGATCCAAAAAGATTTGGGCTGGACCCCGCGGGAGACCTTTGAAACCGGTATCCGCAAGACCGTGAGCTGGTATCTGGAAAACCCCAAGTGGTGGCAAAACATACAAAACAACACCTATCAGCAACAGCGTTTGGGCTTGGGATAAGAGCCGGCAGCACAAGAAAAAAAGCAGCATAAAAATAGTGTTTGCTTTTTGGCAATGCCAGTTTATACTATAATTAGCATACAGACCCTACATAGAATGCCCTCCGAGCGTGGGAGCGTCGCCCGACGTCTCCCACGTATTTTTTTGCCCTCAGATTATGGTATATCAAATTTAGCTTGCCAAAATAACGCATCTTAATAGCATGGTAAAAAAGTATAAGGAGACTTATCATGACAGACAAGGACACCACTCCCCGCCATGATGATTGTGATTGCAACGACGAAGATTGCGATTGCACCCAGAGTATCATAACTCTGGATATGGAAGATGGAAGCACCAAGGATTTTTTGTTCCTTGACGTTCTGGAATATGAAGGTCAGCAATATATCGCTCTTGCAGAGCTGGATTCCAACGAATACGATATTTTGCGTCTTGATAAAATTGATGAAAACGTAGAAATGACGGTGATCGAAGATGATGAGCTGTTTTATAAGGTAGCCGCAGAATTTGACCGTTTGTTTAGCGACGAAGAAGAAGAGGAAGAAGAAGCTTAGGAAACAATAACACATACAGATAGATCGGATTCACAGGATGCATATGCTCCATATTCATCCTGTGTTTAAGAATCGTAACTGGTTTTAAGGAGAATAATGAAGATTGATCTGATTATTCATAATGCCTGCCAGATTGCCACCGTGGGGGGTAGCCCGGGGCCTCGGAAGGGCGATCAAATGCAGGATGTGGGCATTATCCACAATGCCGCCCTTGCCATCCACCAAGGGAAGGTGCTGGCATGTGCCTCCAATAATACCATCCTACAGAATTATCATGCCACAGAATTGATAGATGCTGAAGGCGCCCTCATCACTCCGGGCTTTGTGGATCCACACACCCATCCCGTATTTGTGCATACGCGGGAAGATGAATTTGCCATGCGCATCGCGGGCGCCACTTATGTGGAGATTGCCCAAGCCGGTGGAGGCATACGCAGCACCATTTCCAGCACTCGTGATGCAGATCATGAGCTGCTTTTTACCTTGGCAAAACAGCGTATCCGCCGCATGATCCAGCAAGGCACCACCACCCTGGAGGCCAAAAGCGGGTATGGCTTGGATACCGCCAGTGAGCTGAAACAGCTACAGGTGATCAAAGCCTTGGCAGAGGATTTGCCCATTGATATCGTCCCCACCTTTATGGGTGCACACGAATATCCGGCTGAATATAAGAACGACCACGAGGCATATCTCAAGATTCTTACCCAAGAGATGATTCCCGCCGTGCAAAAGCAGGGTATTGCCCGCTTTTGTGATATCTTTACCGAAGCCCACGTTTATGATATCTCGGAAAGCCGCAGGGTCTTGAGCTGTGCCCGCGAGCATGGGATGCAGCTCAAGATGCATGCAGACGAGATCGAACCCATGGGCGGAGCAGAATTGGCAGCCGAAATGGGCTGTATCTCTGCGGATCATCTGGGTGCCGCCACTGATGCCGGAATCCTGGCAATGAAGGAAGCCGGGGTGATCCCCGTGCTACTGCCTGCCACCCTGTTTTCTCTGAGGTCCAAGACCTATGCGCGGGCAAGATTTATGATAGAAAAAGGACTGCCCGTGGCAATTGCCACAGATTACAACCCCGGCAGTTGCAATTGTGATTCCATGCCTCTCACCATGAGCCTGGCATGTTTGCAAATGGGTATGAGCCCCGAAGAAGCGCTTACGGCAGCCACCATCAATGCCGCCTATTCCATTGGCATGGGAGAGCGCAAAGGCTCTTTGGAACCCGGCAAAGATGCTGATCTCATCCTTTGGGATATTCCATCCCTCAATTTTATCCCTTACCATCTGGGCAGTTCGCACATCCAATGCGTATACGCCAAGGGAAGCCTTGTATATAAAACGCCATGAGCTTTGATTCTTCAGGCCAGGATCACGCCTATACCATCATCAAAACGCTGCACCGCTCGCGGTTGTTTGTGGTATATCTGGCAAAGCACTTTATCAGCCAAGAGTATGTGGTTTTAAAGACCATAGATTCCCAGTTTGCATCAGATCCCCGCCTCAATGAGCGGCTGGAAAATGAAATGAGGCTGGGCACCAAACTCAATTGCCCTCACGTGCGCAAGACCAGAGGGATGTTTTCTGAAGGCGGCAAAAACTATGTGGTGTATGACTATATTGAGGGCAAGAGCCTCTCAGAACTACTGGAAAACGTGAGCATCAGCCTTGCCACCGATATGGTCTTGCAATGGCTGGATGGCATTTTGGATGGCATCATCACCGCCCACTATCTGGGCATCACCCATGGCAACCTCAATCCATCCAATATCATCATCAGCCAAGATGGCAAACCATATATCATTGGCTTTGGCAAACCTGTGCAAGATTGGATGAATGAAGACCCCAACCAAACTGGCATCCAGGCTCTGATGTTTGCTGCGCCCGAGGTGTTTTTGGGAGGCAAACCTGATCCGGCAGCGGATATCTATTCCATCGGTGTGCTGGCTTACCTGATTCTGTGTGGAAAGCTGCCCTGGGCTGTGGATCATCGTCACAGCATCCACACCCAAAAACAGGAAAGCCTCCTGAAGCCCGTTTTGGATCCTGAATTTATCGGGCGCAACGTTCCACGCTGGCTATATAGCGTAATCCACAAATGTCTGAGAATTGATCCTCAGCGCCGTTTCTTATCGGTTGCCGAGCTGAAAGAAGCCCTGAGCGCAAAACAGGAAATAAGGATTGAACCGATTCAGACAGACACTCCCTCTGCAGATATACCAGAGACAAAGCCGGCACCCCAAACAGAGGTGCCCATCACAGATATCAAGCCTGAACCGGTGCCTGAACCTAAACATGAGCCCGAACCCGTGCCAGAACCCGAGCCGTATAAACCTGAGCCAGAGCCCGAACCTGAGCCGTATAAACCAGAACCTGAGCCCGTGCCCCAGCCCATGCCCAGGGAAGATACGCCTGCCACTGCCGAACCCACGGGTAAGCAGCCTGCAGAAACGTTTGGCTATGATAAAAAACATTCTCCACATTCAGGGATCAGAAGATGGGGATTGATAATGGGACTTGCCATCCTGTTTATCATCGTTTTCTCTATCTTCAAATACACGGTTTTCAGTGGACCCAAACGGGTTAAAAGTGATATAAAACCCCAACAACAGGAAGAAGTCCACACCAAATACATTCCCAACCAACCCATCAAAATGGTCTTTGTAAAAGGCGATTCCATAATGATTGGCAGCACCCGTAGAGGCGCAGAAGACAATGAATCCCCTCTTTTGGGCGTGAGGGTACCCAGCTTTTGGATATCACCTTATGAGATCACAAATCTGCAATGGAACATGGTGTATCCAGATCATAACTATGATAAAGATGATGAGCAGCTACCGGTCACCGATATCAGCTTTTTGGATGTATTGGAATATTGCAACGAAAAGAGCATCATGGAAGACCTCATGCCTTGCTATGATTTTTTGGGTGGTGCTTATGTCTGCAATTTTTCTGCCAATGGCTACCGCCTGCCCACAGAGGCTGAATGGGAGTATGCAGCCAAAGGGCATAACAAAAATGATTATTTCACATACAGCGGTTCCGATGATCCCGACCGTGTGGGCTGGCACAAAGACAATAGCGATGGCTATTTGCAGCCGGTGGGACAAAAAGAACCCAATGAACTGGGGCTTTACGATATGAGCGGTAATGCCTATGAATGGGTGTGGAACTGGTATGGGAAATATAGCGGCCAAGCAAAACCTTATGAAGGTCCAAGATCTGGAACAGACAGAGTGATACGGGGAGGCTCCAGCACACATGATGTCTCAAAAATGCGCGTTACCAGCAGAAGTCACGCCAAGCAATTCACCAATAATCCCTTTCTGGGCTTCAGGCTGGTGCGCAACGGAGAGTGATTAGGAGGCAAACGCCTGCCAATCTGATATCAACCCGGAGTGTTTCTATTTTGCCCAGATAATGCCGTGGGATTTAACCGCGATACGCGGGTAGTAGCCGGGAGTTTCACCGCCTCTTGTATCCCCAGGCTTTAGCAGGGGGATACATCACTCCTTCCTTATTAACCACCCTTGTCTCTCCCTTGTCAAGACAAGGGAGAGACAAGGGTGGTACAAGGGTGGCTAATGGGCAAGCACTATTTGTGTTTAGCGGTGTCGTTTGAGGGGCAAACGGATCAGATGCAAAAACAGCCATGCCAATATCCAAAGTGATATCATGGTGATGGCAAAGAGTATTATCCTCTTTATACGGGGATTGTAAAAGTGTTGGATGAGGACGGGCAGGTTGTCTCGCTGTTTCCATCTGCCGTGGTATTTCTTGAGGGAGGGATGGGACTTGATGGCATCGATTGCCGCCAGCTGGCGGGTCACCATTTGGTGGTAAAGCCTTCCTGCCAATTCTCCATCAGCGCTGTAGAGGCTAAAGCCGTTCTTATCAAAGCGGGGCAGGTTTTCCACCAGGCTTTGATGCCCCCTCTCAAATAACTGCTGATAGATGGGGTCTTTGCTGATTTGCCATACCTCATGCAGGGTTATCAACACATGGCAATGACCGTTCAGCGTGTAGGGCGCTGCCTTTCCGGGATATTCCACATACCAAAGGGCGTTGTTTGCCTCTTCGATGATGACCCCAGATGGCGGCATCAAGCTGCGGGCGCAAGCCTGTGTGCGGCTTTGCCAGAGATCATCCTGGCTCTCCTGAGCGCGCAAGGCAAATAGATGCAACACCTCAACCTGAGTGAGGGCGCTATACCAGGGTGCCTGCATGTCAAACTTGGGGTAAGGCTCTTGGTGGGCAAACCACATGCCCTCCTCGTCTTGAGTGGCGTGCTCTGCCAGCCAGCCGGAGAGCAGGTCAAATTGCTTTCTGGCATGGGGATCAGGCAGCTTTCGATAGTGTTTCAGCGCCAGGGCTGCCACAAAAAGAGGGTTGTAAGAGCTGCTGCCATCCGCATAGCACTGATAGGGAATGCCATCTTTATCCAGGCGTTGCACTTGGCTTGCCGGTCTGCCTCTGATCAGCATGCTCGCCTTGTCTGCAGTCCTCAGAATCTTTACTTCGGCAAATTGCCACGCCAGCCCATGGATGAGCATCGCTATCAACAGTGCAAAAAGCCAACGTTTCATTGTTTGGGACGCAAGAGAAGGCTGATGAGGAAAAGGATGAATTCCAAGACAACGATGGCGGCGCCTGTGGGCAAATCCAGCCACCAAGACATGGCAAATCCTCCCACGGCAGCCACTGCAGCCACTATGGCAGATACTGCTATCATCGAAGGCAGCTTGCGGGAGAGATTGAACGCCGTACTGGCAGGCAATATCAGCTGGGCACTTACCAAGATGATGCCCGCTGCCTTGAGGTTGATCACGATATTGGCAGCCAACATCGCCAAAAAGAGGTGGTTTACCAAGCTCACGGGAACCCGATAGAAGCCTGCCATCTCAAAATTGTATGACAGATAAAAGAGCTCTTTGAAAAAGAAGATGATAAAGCCCAAACTGAGCAGGCACAATACACCCAACACGATCAGATCGGAGGTGCTCACCATCAGCACATTGCCAAAGAGATAACTTGCCAGATCGAAGGTATAAACCTTGCGCAAACTGATGAGAATGATGCCCAAAGCCATGGAGACAGAGAGGAAGATGGTGATGGTATTCGCCTCTTCCAGCTTATATTTTTGAGACAGCCTGCCAATGGCAAGGGCAACCGCCATCACAAAGACAAGCGTGACGGCTTGGGTGTGAAGCCCCAATACAAAGGCGATGGCAATGCCGGCAAAGGCTATGTGTGAGAGGGCTTCACCCAGATAAGACACACGGCGCAAGGTGACAAACGGGGAAAACAAAGCCAAGGAGACGGAGGAAAGGATGGCACCCAAGAGAGCACGGATGAGAAAGAAATAAAGCATATCTGTACCTTCCTCTAATAGCCTTTATCTATCAGGCGCACCGCTTTGCCAAAGGTCTTCTGGATCAGCTCGGCATTCACCATCTCGGCTTGATTGTGACAATGCAGACGTCTATTGAGACACACGATGAAGTTGCAATAGGCGGACACCGTGTGCAGATCGTGGGAAACGGTGATAATGGTGCGTCCCTGCATGTTCAGTTCTTTTAGTAAGGCAAAGAAATCCTGCACACCGGGCTGATCCACGGAGGATTCCGGTTCGTCCAAGATGAGGTATTTGCTGCCACCCACGATGGCTCTTGCCAAGAGCACGCGTTGCATCTCGCCTCCGGAGAGGCCGCCAATGGGCTTGAAAGCCTGATCAATACAGCCAGTGGTGTGCATCGCCTCAATGCCCCGCTCCCGCTGTTGGGAGGTGAAAGACCTGCCCAATTTCGTCTCCGCCGCCAGCCCCAACATCACTATATCCAAGGCATTTGCCGGAAAGCGACGGTCATACTCCTCGCGCTGGGGCAAATAACCCATGGGGTGCGCGCTCAGCCACTCCAGATGGGGGATGTCATCTATCCAAATCTTGCCATCCTGAAGCGGCAATAGCCCCAATATCAGCTTGATCAGGGTGGATTTGCCAGCGCCGTTGGGACCGATGATTGCCACAAATTCCTGATCTGTAATCTCCAGCTGGATATCCTCCAAAATGGGATTGCCAGCAATATAATAATTCAGGTCTTCAATGCGGATCATAACTTTTTAGGGGTTTACCGCAGCATCCCAACCCTGCTTCATGCGCTGCCAGTTTGTCCACAACAAGTCACTGATATGCTGTGCTTTGATGCTATCTCCCAAGGGGTCCAGCTCTAAGATTTGCAAGCCAAATTCTGCCGCCAATACCTTTGCCGATTTCCTATCCATCTGCGGTTCCACAAAGATGGCTTTGATCTTGTTTGCCCGGATGCTATCGCCCAATTGCGTCAATTGCTTGGGCGTGGGCTCCGTGCCAGGTGAGCTCTGCACCGTGCCCAACACCTCGATGTCATAATCACGCGCAAACCAATGAAAGCTATCATGATAGGTGATCAGGGCAGGATTTGAGTATTGGGAACGCTCGCTGGAGATTTGCTGATGCAAACCTGCCAAAGATGCCACCAAGCTGGCGGTATTGGCACCAATAGTTTGGGCAAGATGAGGGAACGCCGTTTGCAGACGGTCACCCATCTGAATGGTGATTTTGATGAGGAACTGGGGGGAAAGCCAGAGATGGGGGTCATGCCCGCCGTGATGATGCTCGAGGTCTGATGTGGGCTCCTGATTATCAACCACAGGAAGGTCTATAATCGAGGAAACATCCACCAGCTTATCCTTTCTTTGCAAAAACGCCTTGCCTAATTCCCCTTCCAGATCCAAGCCATTCATCACCAATAGCTTGGCTTCATCCAAAGACCTCAGGTCTGCCGGTTTGGCGCTGAAGGTATGCGGAGAGGCATTGGCGGGGATAATGCTCTGAACGCGAACGCTGTCTCCCACCAAATCCTGAATCAAAAGCTGGTAGGGATAGATGGAGGTGATTATCAGGGGTCGGCTGTCTGCTGGCTTGCCCTTACAGCCAGCCAGCAGCAGCAAGATCACGATGAGGCATAATAACGTTATTTTGGGTTGCTTTGTAAGCATGCTATGCCATCTCTCTTAGTAACTGGGTAATGAGGCGCACGCCCACGCCGGTGGCGCCCACGCTGTACATTCCGGATTCCTTGTCCCTAAGTGCCGTACCCGCAATATCCAAATGTATCCAAGGCTTGTTGCCCACAAATTCACGGATGAAGAGGGCGGCGGTGATGGTGCCGGCAAAGGGACCACCGGTATTCTTGAGATCGGCTATCTGGCTCTTGATCAATTCGTTATAGCTTTCATGGGCAGGCAATCTCCAGATTGCTTCCCCGGTAAATTCAGAGGCCGCCTCCAGCTTTGCCAGCCATGCATCATCATTGGTTACCACAGGCGTAATCTCTGTTCCAAGAGCACCCACGGCAGCACCGGTGAGGGTGGCGATATCCAGTATTTTATCCACCTTCTCTTTGGTGATGGCATAATGGATGGCATCCACCAATGTGAGGCGTCCTTCGGCATCTGTATTGATCACTTCGATGGTCTTTCCGCTCATGGTGCGCAGGAGGTCTCCCGTGTGATAGGCTTCGCCAGAAATCATGTTTTCACAAGCGGCTACCACAGCCACGATATTCACCTTCAGCTTCAGGGTGGCGGCAGCACACATGGCGCCTATTACGGCGGCGGAGCCAGCCATGTCGTTTTTCATATTGAGCATGCTCTGTGGGGGTTTCAGGCAATAGCCGCCACTATCATAGGTGAGGCCTTTGCCGATGAGGCCGATGGTCTTGTTTTTGGCATCGGGATTTCCCATGTGGCGCATCACGATCAGCTTGGGCTCTGCCTTGGAGCCTTTGCCCACTGCCAAATAAGCCTCCATTTTGAGGCGGCGAATCCTATCCATGGGATACACATCGATGCTAAAGCCATATTTGAGGGCTGCCTTTTTGGCGGCTTCTGCCAAGGTTTCGGGATAAATCACGTTGGCAGGCTCATTCACCAGGTTGCGTGCCAGATTGGTGACCTCTGCATAGAGGCGACCTTCGATGATGCCCCGGTTGATATAGCGGGTGCTCTTCACATTCAATGCCAAATGCAACGAACCGATGGCATGCGGCTTTTCCTGGCTGAGGTATTTGGTAAACTTGTATTCCGTCATCAGCGCTGCCTCAGCCAATACATGCCCATATTGGGTGTCGCCAATGGGAGGAGCAAAGCTGGGGAAGAGATAAACATTGGATGCTTTCAGGCGTATGGCACTGCGAGTGATATCGGCAAAGAGGCGGCGCAATTTGTCTGCAGTAAGATTTGCTGCCACTCCTGCACCACAGAGGATTATATTCGAAACGTGCTTCTTAAATACAGTTTGAAAGCTCTTCATCTTGCCGTATTCGGGCTTGAACTCTTCTTTCTTCACATAGGCTTCTATGCTTTCCTTGAAATGAGTGGGAAGATGGTCGATATCATCTACTTTGCTTTTACTATCCAAAAGTAGCACCAGCGTATCCATGTGTTCTGGCAGCTTGCGTAATAGGTCGATCTTCATTGGTGGTAACTCCTTGTATATCTATTAATTATTATTTGTTTTGTGGCTGTGAAAAGAGCATGAGAGCTTCATCATCAAAAGTCTTCGCTCAAACTGAGGTAATAGGAGGGCTGGGAAACCTTGCTGAGATCGGATGCCCAGGCTATATCCAGCCTCAACACCACATAGCCCAGATTGATGCGCGGGCCAAATCCATAACCCAGCTTGAGATCATGTAGCTTGCTCTTTTGAATGGGCTTAAAATCAGAAAAGTCGTTGAACACCGTCCCCAGATCGGCAAATACAGCACCCCGGATATTGGGAATGGTGACGGGGATGGGGAACGCCATGGCTATATAATCCAAAAATGGAAAACGAAACTCGAAGCTGGAGAGCATCTTTTTGTGACCCCAGATATCCTCTTCAAAGCCGCGCACGCCGTTGAACCCCCAGAGGTCAAAGAACTGTGCGTTATCTACTTGTGGATCCCTCTTAAAATCATCGCTCACTCCGCCCAAAAGCCGCATGGCAAAGCCATAACGCTTGTTTATCAGCTTGTAATAACGCCAATCTGAATACAGGGTGAGATAATCCAGCTTGCCATCGGAGATGCTGCTGCGCAGGTTCACGTAGGTTCTATTGCCCACCAAAGGTCCGGTGGAGCCAAACAGCGCAGTATCTCGCACCAGCGAAACCCCCGGTGCCACCACCCAGTCATATTCCGGCTTTTCCAGTTCCACCCAAGTCCCTGATCCTGCGCCTGGGTTTGATACCCACAAATCCCAACCTGTCTTACGTTTATACAGCATCTGGTCAAGCTCCACCCGCAAAAAGCGGCTCAAGGGATAACGCCACAAAAAGTATGCCCCTGTCTGCCTTTCCTTGTAACGGAAATAAAACGGATTGGGACTGGCATCACGATACACTCTTTCATCAAAGAAATTGAACAAACCCAATCCAAAATCTGACCTCTTTTTGAGATACAGATAGCTGAGCATGATATTGTTTTCTTTCAGCTTGCCGGAGATGCCAAGGCTCACGCCAATGCCGTGATTGCCCATGATGTCTGCCAAACCCAGCTCCACAAAGCCCACTGCACCCACCGAGGAGGAATATGCCGCTCCGCCATAAAGATGCTCCACCGCAAAGCCACTTTTATACTTTCCCACCTCCGGAATCGTATCTCCCGGCTGTGTGGGACGGTTGTCGTATCCATAATCTTGGAAAAAGAGCAATGAATCTTCCTGGGTGTATTCAAACTCTGGAATGGGACCCAAAATGGGACGTCTGGCATCATATTGGGGAGCAGGATTGATGCGTTTAATTTTGGATTTTGGCATCTTGCCATAGATATCAAGGCGCTTTAAATCCATCTCATCCCACATATCTTTCCGGTTCTGATACAATTGCGGTGCCGCGGCAGGTTCATAATGCAGGCTGTCCAAAGGATTGTAAGCAAAGTATATATCCCAGGCACCACCAAAGTAATCCGACACCACCATATAGCGGGTATCCTTGGATACATCCCCGGCGTAAATGCCTGCTAAGACCTTGGTCACCTTTGCCTTCTGATTGGTCTTGAGATTCAAGATGCGGTAGTTTGACACTCCCTCTTCGCTGGTAAGATACAAGAGCTCATCCCCGGCATTGGCATACATGGGAAAGCTGCAATTTCCCTCTTCATCGCTCATCTGCCACAGCTTGCCACTATCCAGATCCAGCTTGAAGATGGCAGAGCGGTAATTGGCAAACATCCCCCGCCGGGTGCCTTTAGGATCCAGGATGCGTTCTGAGGAGAAGACCACGCTCTTGCCATCCGGTGCCCAGCGCGGCTGGATATCCCAATACAGATCATCGGTGAGGCGTTCAAGCTCTTTGGTTTCCAGATGATAGAGAAAGATATCGCTCTGCACCCCGGTTTGCCCGGAAAGCACTATCCGCTCGCCGTCTGCAGATACATCAATCTCATAGATAGCCCTCAATTCTGGAATGCGGATGGTGGATACTATCTTTTCCTTTTGTGTATCCAAGATATGAATCACGTCTCCAGTGGCTGTTTTGGAGGAAAATGCCACTCTGCGGCTATCTGGAAACCAGGAAAGGTTGCTGCGAAAGTAATAAAACTCCTCCATGTCTCCGCTTCTTTCACCCGTAATCACCTTGCGGGGCGGATACAGGCCATGGGTTCCAGACAGCCACACGCTATAGCGCGCCCCCTGGTTGGAAAAATACACATAGCTGCTGCCATCCGGAGAAAACCGCGGCATATAGTTAAAATATGACCCGTCTTTATGGCTGAAGGTACGCTGCTCCATCTCTTCCCGCGGTGCCCCATGAGAACCCACCGCCGGATAATAGAGCCGCTTCAGATGATAGCGCCAGCGCGATTCCAGCTCTTCCATATCCATGCCAAACACCTTTTTGGTGGATTCATCCGTATTCCTGCCACTGCGCAGGGCATAATAGTATTCGCTCACCTTCTCTCTGCCCCACACTTCGGCGATATAGCTTAAAAAGCTCTCACCCAAACGATATGCCAAATACCCTTCCGAATACTCCAAAGATGGCAGACGGTCGTTCACCACCATATCCATGATGAACATGTTGTTATAATCATCCTCGCCGCCAATGGATAAAAACTCTGGCAATCCTTCTGAAAACCAGAATGGGAAGGAGCTGCTGCGCATCGTGGTAAAAAACCTGCCATCACGGTTGATGGCGTTTGTATAAGCATGCGTCAATTCATGTGCCATCAGCTCTTCCAGCTTGGCATAGCTGCCTTCAAAGGGGATCACCACCCTGTTGCGCAGGCTCTCCGTAAAGCCGCCAACCCCCTCTGTAAGCAGGGGATAGATTACGTTTGTCACTTGAAATTCGCTCTTGGTGCCATACACTATCAAGGGCACGCGGGAGGTGAGCGGAAACCTCAGATCCTCTTTCAGGTTATAATAGGTCTCCTCCGCCATCAGGGTAACCAGCTTGCCAAAATCGTCATACCCCGCGGGGAAATATACGTCAAAGTGCATGCTGCTGATCATGCTCCAATTGCTATCCACAGCGTTCACCTTGTTTTGCCCAAATACCTGCGGGAAAAGCGGGGATAGCACCATCAGGAGGATGGCAATCAACAGGATTGATTTGCCCTTAAAATCAGGATTGCCTTTCATTATTGCTCCCTTCGCCATCTCCAGCCCTCGTTCTTCCATATCTGCACTTGGTTTAGAACAAACTAAATTTAACATATTTCTTTGGGTTCGCCTTCACGTCCTGCACCAATTTATCGAGATTCTCGATCGATTCCAGCAGGCGGGTATAAAGTTCGTCATCATTGATGATGCGTCCGGCGGTTCCTTTGCCGGAATTGATGGTTCCCATCGTTTTATTGATCTCACCGCCCAAGGTTTTGAGGCTGTCCAGGGTGCCTTGCAAATCTGCAATGGCAGCGGGTGCGGCAGAAATTGCCTGATTGATATCTGCGCTATTGCTTTTCACTAAGGCATCTATCCTCTCGGTAAGGGCATCCAGCCTTGCCAGGGCGCTGCTGATATCATATTTGAGTTCGCCTGTGATGGCATCCACATTTCTCACGGCACTATCGGCATCATCCATCAGGTTTGCACCTTTGGCTATCAGCCCCTGTTCAGAGCGCAATTCCTGCAGCACTGCCTGCAATTCCACGATTGCGCCACTGGCTTTGTTCACGATGCCCATCACGCCGGCGGGTTCCTCACCTTTGTGCACAGCAGCCATGGAAAGCCAGCCACTGCCGTCTCCGGGGATGATGCTGAGGGTTTTGCCACCCATCAGGGAGGAATCCCCAATCACAAAGCTGCTGCCTTCCCTGATGCGGATATCGCTGTGGATGCGGGATTTTACGATCACGTTTTCATTTTGCGTGCCAATCTGTTTCACGCGCCCCACTTCCATGCCCCGATACATCACCTTATCACCCACTTCCAAGCCGCTCACATCCGTAAAACTCACCTTCAAATCCTGCAAAGAGCGGGTGCTGATCTTGTTGCTCAGCCACAAATTGCCCAAAATAAGCAGGATGGCGATGATGATGGTAAACAAGCCCACCCTCACCTGCACGCTTTTGATATCGGGATAAAACTTCTTCATCTGGTGTGCCCTTCTTATGTTTTCAATTCTTTCTTTTGCGCTGCGGGAAAGAGGATGTTATTCAGGATCAGCCTGTATCCGGGGGAGCTTTTATGCAGTTCCAGGATGGTCTCCGGATCCCCCACGCGGTGTTGATAATCCTCTGGATCATGCCCGCCATAAAAGGTGAAGGTGCCCTTACCGATATTGCCGTGAATATACTTTACTTCATTGGCACCGGGAACTTCGCCCAAGATGATCACGCTCTTTTTTACCTTGTCCTTAAAAAAGGAGGTGGTTTGCCCCAAAAAGCCATTCACCACATTGGTGTGGCATTGGGTAAGCATCGTGGGCACGGGGTCATACTTGGCGCTAAAATCGAAGAGCTGAAAATAATCACCCTCCGCCCCGCGCAAGCGTGAGTAGTCACTGGCATCGATATCCGAATATTCATACTCAAAAGGATTGGTATGGATCTTAAAATCCTCAAAGGCAAAACAGCGGCTATAATCCAGCTTGCTTTGATAATTGGGATCAATGCCATCCCCATCGATGAGGGCATCCACGATGTCCACATCCCCCGCCGCCAAAGCAATATCATAGGTATCTGTGGCGGCACACATGGCAAACATAAACCCGCCCTCATACACAAATTCACGTATCTTTTCCGCCACCGCATGCTTCAATTGCCACACCTTCTGATATCCATGACGCTGTGCCATCGCCTCATTTACCCTCACATCGTTTTGATACCAATCCGTGTGACGGTAGGAGCCATAAAACTTGCCATATTGCCCAGTAAAATCCTCATGATGCAGATGCAGCCAGTCATAATCTTTCAACTGCCCCGCCATCACCTCATCATCCCAAAAGCGGTCATAATCCACTTCGGCATACTCCAAAGCCAAGGTTACCGCATCATCCCAGGGGAGGCTATTGGGCGGAATATAAACGGCAATCTTGGGCTCTTTCTCCAATACCACCGCCTCCATATTGGCTTCATCAATCTCTAACATAATCGCCGCCACATCAGAGGAAGAAACACTTTCATGCCTCACTCCCCGAATGTTGCACAATGCCTCCAGATCGCTTGTGGAAGGCATCAGGAAGCTCCCTCCCCGATAGTTTAACAGCCACTTTACCACATGCTGCTGCTTCAACGCCTCAAACGCCACGCCATAAGCCTTCAGATGGTTTGTCTGGCTGATATCCATGGGGATCAATAGCTCTGCGCCCAACAGCATGGGTAGTAGCAGAGCCAAAACGATTATATATATTGTCTTCAATCTGTTTTCCTCTCTTGCAATAGCTGTTTATCAATATAATCCAACAGCTCTTCCCTGCCCATCTCAGGATCCTGATACCATGCCTCTTTTGCAGCTTGCAACAGGCTTCCCAACAGGGGTCCGGGAGCGATGCCAAAAGTGTCAATCAAGTCTTTGCCTGTCAAGCAAAATCTTGGGATCCTGTCTTGTAAATCCAAAAACCGACGCCGCAGACCGGGCACCTGCTCTGGATGGCGATACTGCGGGGCATGTGCCAGATTATCGGCATGCACAAGGTCCAAGAGCTGCCACAGCGCTGCCCCATATTGATCGGCAATCCTCAAAAGTGTCTCAGGTTTCATCAAGGAGCCATCTTCTCCGCTATTTTTAAAACGCATGTGCCCCGCTATTACCCTTTGGATGATTTGCCGCTGCGGCTTGGCAATCTGATAGCTTTTCAGAATGGAGTGTGCCAGTTTTGAGCTCAATCTTTCATGCCCGATAAAGCGGGGTGTACCATCGCTCTTGAAGCTAATGGTTCCCGCCTTGCCAATATCGTGCAAAAGCGCAGCCCATCTGGCAATACAGCCGGGTTCGCTGTTTCTGATCACCTCCAAAGTGTGTTCAAAGGCATCCAGATGGTGGTATTTATTTTGTTTCAAGCCATCAAGCCTGCTCAGCTCGGGAAGGATATATGCCAGAATGCCGGTTTGCTGTAACACCATCATCGCCTTTGCCGCCTTCTTTCCCTCAGGGCAGCACAGCATTTGATTCACCTCTTCTGCTATCCTCTCCTCAGAGATATGCTCTATCCACCCTGCGTCTTCTATCAAGCTGGCAAGGCTGGTATCTTCTATCTCAAAACCAAAGCGCACGCTGAAGCGGATGGCGCGCAGCAGCCGTAAGGGGTCTTCCCTAAACACACGCCGGGGATCATCCACACAGCTTATCACGCCAGCTTCCACATCTTTGATGCCCTTACCCGATAGATCCAGGATTTGCCCATCCGCTATCCGCATATACAGGGCGTTGATGCCAAAATCACGTCGCATGGCATCTTCCATCAGACTGCCAAAGCTCACTTCCGGCTTGCGGTCTTTGATGCGATAAGATTCACGGCGGGTTTGCACAAATTCCATCCTCACGCCATCCAACACCAAGGATGCCGTGCCAAATGTATGATACACCACGGGAACGCTGCCGCCCAAGCGCTGATGAATCTCCTCTGCCAAAAGCGCCCCTCCATTTTCCACTTCCACTGCTATATCCACGTCATGCGGATGGGAATCGGGATCCAAGAGATAATCCCTCACACAGCCACCGGCAAAATAGGAGTGGTTGACAAGTGGACTGCCGGCAAGCCCGTCTGCCAGCATGGCGCGCAAATCCACAAGCTTCACAACAGCTCTCCTATCACACTGTTGGATACAAATAGCGCCTCATCGCTCAAACACAGCCACCCCTCCTGCCACTTGATCATGCCCATCCTTTGCAGGGCTTGGATTTTTGCCTGCCTTTCTTCGGTCAACCATCCTCCAAAACGTCTCTCAAACACCTGGCTGTCAATACCTTTCAGCAACCTCAAGCCCATCATCAGGGCTGTTTCTATCTGCGCTGCGCCGTCAAGCTCCTCCGCATCCGGCATCAGCTCCCCTCTTTGTATCTGCTCTTTGTATTCTGTCAAATCATTGGGATTGGTGTAAAACAGCGGCGGCAGCCAGCCGCTGGCAGAGGCTCCCAAAGCCAGATAAGGCAGCATCTGCCAATATGATAGATTGTGTTTGCTCTCATAGCCGCTACGGGCAAAATTGGAAATCTCATAATGATGATACCCTGCATCACGCAGGGTTTGGATGATTAGTTCATACTGCTTGCGGCATTCTTCGGAATCCGGCAGAGGAGGAGAATCCCCTCGCTCTATCTCGGCATACAAAGTGCTATCCTCATCCAAGGTTAAGAGATAGCATGATATATGCTCCGGCTCCACCGCTAACATCTCCTCCAAATCACGCTGCAAATCAGCCATATCCATGAGAGGGATGCCATACATCAAATCCACACTCACATTATCAAAGCCATAATCCCGCAACAGCCTGATTGCACCCGCAACCTGGCTCCCTTTGTGGCGCCTGCCCAAATAGCCCAGAGCCTCATCATTCAAGGATTGCACACCCAAAGAGATACGATTTACCGGGGTGCCGCTAAGACCTTGCAAAAAGCTTTCTGTCACCTGGATGGGATTGATCTCCAGGGTCACTTCCACATCCGGGGATTTGCCTTCCAGCCCCAAACGTTGGCAAAGATCACTAATCCACCGTGATTCCAAGAGAGATGGCGTGCCCCCGCCAAAGTATATCGTTCGCGCCTCAACCCTCCTGCCAATATGCTTTTCCCACAGCTCCAACTCCTTCAATAGCAGCTCATAATACTCTTTTTGGGCGTCACGCGTCCACGGCACCCGATAAAACGAGCAATAAGGGCAAAGGCTGAGGCAAAAGGGGTTGTGAAAATAAACCGCTATCGGGTCAACCGGAAAATCCTGTCCCATCGAACGTGGGGAATATCCCCTATCTTGTTGTATTCTATACCTTTGGAAAAGAATATAACCCGCGGCGTGCCCGTGATATCACTCCTATCCAAAAAGCCCCAATACCGGCTGTCTTCGCTCACGTCGCGATTATCGCCCAAAACAAAGTATTTGCCGGGCGGCACCTTGATGGGACCAAACCAATCACGGTTAAACACTCCGCCCCTTATCCAGGCAGAGGTGCTGTCTGTGAAGGCTGAGGAATCGATATGCTTTTCATACCAGCGGCTTTGGCTCACGTAATCCAAGTTTCCCGGTTCAAACCTATGCTCAAACACACGAAATGGACTCAAGGGAGGAGCGGGATCGGCTACGTCATAACACTCATACCCTCTCTCAAACTTTTCCCCATTGATATACACAATCTTATCGCGTATTTCAACCACATCTCCGGGCATGCCAATCACCCGTTTCACCACATTCTTGCGGGCATAATAGGTGATATGAAAAAAGGTGAGCGGCGCCTTGCTGAAAGCCACTTTTTTATTCAAATACAGGGGATGCAGAATGCGGATAAAATCGTTTACAGAATCTGGATGCTCGGGCGTGCCTTCCTCTATTTTGGGATAGCGGAACGTGACGATATCCTCACGCTTGGGATCACTAAAGAAATACTTCATCTTGTCCGCCACCAGATAATCGCCCACCAACAGCGTCTTTTCCATGGAAGACGATGGGATCACAAAGTTTTGGAACGTGTAATTGCGGATAATCATCGCCACCACAAAGGCAAAAAGAATAGCCTCAATCCAATCCTGAGCCCAAGGCTTGCGCAAACGGAATTTACCCTCCGGACGCGGAGTAATCGTGCCAATAGGCTCCCTGGTTTTTGCCTTGCCACGCAAAGCTTTGGGGATGCTCTTATCTCTCATCTGTCTTATTTTCCCGCCTTTATGCATTTTCTAATGCCATATTCTGATACCCCACACATTTGTCAAGACGCATTTGTGATACTTACAAGCAAATCTAATACGGGCTTTTGGCAGCATCTCCATAGACTCTCACAGCAAACACTATTCTACATCAGCCGCCTTCCATTTGACCAACTGCCACACCAAATCTATTTTAGAAATACAGCCACGTACATACATCCCCTACCCTACATAGGGAAACGCGTGTGCTTGCTATGAAATGGCATTCATCTATCACGACCTATCTTCTACCTATATATGTGGATGTAAAAAGTAAGCTATTTTTGACATCATCCGCATCAACCTTGAATATTTCTGATCTACCCCCATCTATGTGGGGGATACTCCATGTCGTGCACCTTTGCCAAAAAGGTCGTCGGTTCACCCCCACGTGTGTGGGGAATACCACATATCCCGCTTCGAGGTCATCGCCGAACACGGTTCACCCCCACGTGTGTGGGGAATACGATGGCACGGGTCTCTCTTATCGCGTGAATGACGGTTCACCCCCACGTGTGTGGGGAATACCTCCGCTTCCACCAACACCAGTCCCTGAGCCTCGGTTCACCCCCACGTGTGTGGGGAATACCCATGATAACCTCCATTATCAAATTTTCTATACGGTTCACCCCCACGTGTGTGGGGAATACTCTATACCCCGCTACTCCAAATTTCACTTTAACGGTTCACCCCCACGTGTGTGGGGAATACGGGGGATGACTCGCGTATTGTTGAAGCAATAATGGCATTCACCCCCACGTGTGTGGGGAATACGGTACACCTCCTGATTTAATTGTGGTTGACCACGGTTCACCCCCACGTGTGTGGGGAATACAGGCACACAATGGCAATAGTAAATAAACATGGCGGTTCACCCCCACGTGTGTGGGGAA
>JAAYJN010000155.1 GCA_012522935.1 Candidatus Cloacimonadota bacterium
ACTGATAAGGGCTCAGGCATCATCGGCATTACCGGCTTTCGTGGGCTGGGCAAAACGGTTCTCATGGGAGTGGTCTATCCGATCTGGATGATCATCAAAGGCGAACGCTACGTGATCCATACCGCCGCTGACATTGATCTGGCACAGGAGCGCACTGCCTTTACCCTGCATGAACTGCAGAACAACAAGCGGCTCACCCTCGACTACCCAGAACTGCAGCCGATGGACAGCTTTGATCTGGACTTCTATCTCAAGAACAAGGCCAGGATCAGAGCACGCTCTATTAAACAAAGCCACCGGGGAACCATCAATCCCAAGACTGCTAAGCGGCCCGGGCTCATCGTCTGCGATGATATCGATAAAGAAGAGAATATGGGCAACCAGTCCATCGGCAAGAGACGTATGGAGAAGATCTCTCAAGAGCTTGCCGGAGCCTTGGCACCCGAGGGCGGCGGCAAGATCATCTGGCTCGGAAACCTGGTACATCCCAATTACTCCATCTGTCAGTTTCAGGAGCTAATATTAAGCGAAATACGGGCAGATAATCCCGATTTGGACTTGGGGCGCCAGCCGGTTCTGAAAACGCACCAGAAAGCGATTCTGCGCTTTCCCTTGGAAGATGAGAGAGGTAAGTCCACCTGGGAAGAACAGTACCCTACAAGTTCTCTGCCCGGACTCAGAGCCAAGTTCGGTCATACGGGATATCAGAGAGAGATGTTGGGACAGCCTGTGATCGAAGGCAACATCTTCAAGAACCACTGGTTTACCAAATACAGGAGCTTGCCGGAACCTTCCCAGATGAAGCGAGTCTGGCTTTATGCCGATCCTGCTTGGGGCGAGAAAGGCTGTTACAAAGCCATCATCTCCATTGGCTATGATGGCAATAGGTTCTACGTGATTCATGTCTGGGTCCGCCAGACCGAGAACACCAAGTTTTTCAGATACTACTATGATGCCTATCAAGAGTTGGATCGAATCTACAGAGTGAAAGCCAGAGCAGCCTGTGAAACCACTTACGGTCAGGCACGAATTCTGGCTGACTTTGACAGGTGGGCAACAGATAACCACCTGCCGCCTATCAGTCACAGAATCAAACGCATCGACAACAAAGAGAACAAGAATCTCCGCATTGAGAGAACCGAGACCATCATCGAGACAGCAAAAGTTCTTTTCCCGGAGGGGCAGGATACCCCCACTCTAATTAGCCAGTTCCTCACCTATCCTGATGGTTATATCGATGGCTGTGACGCTCTGGCTGGATGTCTGGAGCGGTTCTCGGAATACGATATCGGCAGGAACAGAGTGAAGGTTAGGAGGTTCAGCTTCTGATGAACTACTATGATAGGCTGATGTTGGAATATTATCGGGTCCTCAACAATGCTTGGAAATCAGAAATCAAGGATGCGGCAAGGCTGGCAATCCAGATGCTGAGTGATATGCCAAGAGCAGAGAAGCTTAATAAAGACGCCATAGACAGGCTTATGGGCATCATTAACACTCAGTTGGGAGATGACTTCGCAGCCTTGGTAAATGAGCCCGTCAAAGCGATCATAGACCGCTGTGTGCGGCTCGGACTGAGAGACGTGCAAGTGCAAGCGCCTACCAAGACCAGCATCGGGCTCTGGGGCATTGAAGATCAGCATCTCTCCTCCACCATCCAGAAGCAGCAGTTGTTCTGGATCGGTAATCACTTTGAAGCTGATGTCCGGCAGAACTTTGCAGATACCCTCACCAAAGCCATAGAGCAGGGATATACCAAAGAGATGCTAGCCGATACTCTCAAAGACCAGTTCAATGACCTCGCCAACCGCTCATCCCACTACTGGCAGGGGCTGGCAGAGCATACTGCGCTCAGAATCAGAGAGTTCGGAAGGCTGCAGGGCTACAGGAAAGCCAAAGCCAAATACTACAAACTCGTGGTGATCCTGGATGATCGTACCAGTGACATCTGCCGGGCTCTGGCTGCCCAAGACAAGGTCTATCCTTTAAATGGTGCAATCGAGGTAATGGATAATATGATGGCTCTGGACACTAGATTCAATAGTCTGGATGATGCCAGAGACTACATCAAAGCTCTCGCACCTTGGATCAAAGACGATCAAATCGAATACGACTCAGAGATGAATCCGGTAGGAATGTCCGGAGCACATACGCCATTTCCGCCGTTCCATTGGAAGTGTAGGACTACAAGCTCGGGTTCTGCAAGAATAAATTGAGCCCGATTTTTCAGACCGGGCTCAATTTTGCATTTGATTCTATTTCATTAGCATTATCTTCCGGGTTGAGACGG
>JAAYJN010000118.1 GCA_012522935.1 Candidatus Cloacimonadota bacterium
GGCACGATGAGCTCGTTTGTGGGTTCGTGCCAATAGATATCTGCGGGGGATTCCAAATCTGCGTGGAAATGGATGAATCTATTTTGGGTCTGCGGTATCATGATGATTGCCTTTTGCTCCCAAGAGCTGAAGAAGATGCGCCCCGGATCATCTGCCTGAATGCCATCCAAGCCTGAATATAGGGTGTCTTTGAAGACGTCAAATTCCCGGGTCTTGGTATTGAAAGCCACGATGGGCTGTCTTTCGCCCATGCTCACGATCAGCATTTGCTGGCGCGGCTTATCAAAATAGATGCCGTTGGGCTGTTGCAAAAGCTTGTGGGATACGGATTCAAATTGTCTGTCAAAGGGGTCCACAATCCACAGGCAATTTGCTTTGGTATCGCTGATATACAGTATGCCCAGCTCGTCCGCTTCGATATCATTGAGCATCTTTGCCTGGGGGATGGGGATGGTGGTCTTGATTCTTTTGGCTGCCACATCAATGGCGTGGATCTTGGTATCATCGGTTACCCACAGGGTCTTTTTCAGCATTTTGATGCCGCGGGGTTTATCCAAGCCTTTATCGATAATCACTTCCAGCTTGCCATTATCATCCATCGCCAGGATGCTGCCATTGCCCACGTTGGAGATGAGGAATTTCCCGCTATCGGCGTCGAAGGCAATGCTTTCCGGGTGGTTGAGTCGGGGTCCCTTAAATATCTGCCAGATGCCAATGCCGGCGGCAATCAGAATGATTATTATCAAGATGGTGGTCAGTAGGGTTTTATTATTGCGCATTATTACTCCTTATGGCTCCACACACAGCCGGTGGGGGTATCCTTGAGGGTGATGCCCAGTGCGGCGAGGTCGTCTCTGATTTTATCAGATAGAGCCCAGTTTTTATCAGCTCTGGCTTGATCGCGATAGGCGATGAGCAGCTCGATGAGCTGGATGCTGAGATCAGGAAGGCTGGAGGAGAGCTCGGCAGCCAGGTTTTGGAAAAAGCCCAATACAGAGCCCAGACGCACCAGCATGCGGGCTGCATTTTGCCTTTGGGATGGCTCCAGGCCTTGATTGCGGATGCGGCCATTGAGATCAAACAATACGGCTATGGCTTTGGCGCTGTTAAAATCATCATCCATGGCGCGGATGAATTCCGCCTCAAAGCTTTCCAGCTCCTGCAGATAGCCTTCATCGGCGGGGAGATTGAGATAATCTATATCGCTGAGGCTGTTACGAAAGTTGTCGATGGCGCGTTCGGATTCGGCGATAATCTCACGGTTGAAATCGATGGGGCTGCGATAGTGTTTGGAGAGGAAGAAAAAGCGGATTGCCTCGGCGCTGTGTTGGGTGAGGATATCTCTGGTAGTAAAGAAGTTATCCAGGCTTTTGCTCATCTTTTCGCCTTCGATATTCAAGAAGCCATTGTGCAGCCAGTAATTTGCCAGGGGTTTGCCGGAGATGGCATAGGCTTGGGCTTGTTCGTTTTCATGATGGGGGAATACCAGGTCCACCCCTCCGCCATGAATGTCAAAGGTTTGTCCCAAAATGCTTTGACTCATCACCACACATTCGCTGTGCCAGCCGGGGCGTCCCAATCCCCAGGGGCTTTCCCAGACGGGTTCTCCGGGTTTGCTGTTTTTCCACAGGGTAAAATCTGAGGGGTTGCGCTTGAGGGTGTTTTCTGCCACACGGGCACCGGCTTTTTGATCTTCAATGCGTTTGCCGCTGAGGCTGCCATATTCCGGCAGGCGGGCGGTGTCAAAATATACATCTCCCTCTGCTTCATAGGCATAGCCCAGCTCCACCAGCTGGGAAATGAGATCGATGATGGCGGGCATCACCTCTGTGGCACGGGGTTGATGATGGGGAGGCTTGATGCCCAATGCAGCGGCATCTTCCAAAAAGGCACGGCTGTATTTGGCGGCAAATTCATCGAAGGGGATGCCTTCTTCCAGGCTGCGGGCGATGATCTTATCATCAATATCGGTAATGTTTTGCACGTAGGTGACGTCATAGCCGCGGTATTCCAGATAGCGACGCACCACATCAAAAAAGAGGAAGGCGCGGGCATTGCCGATGTGGAAATAATCATAAACGGTGGGGCCGCAGGCATAGAGCTTTACCTGACCGGGGGTGATGGGGATGAATTCTTCTTTGCGGTGAGTGGCTGTGTTATAGATTTGCATAAATATCCTACTTGTATATCACGATGCGCTCGCGGGCTTCCACGCTTTGGGAGCCGCTGGTGGCTTTTATTTTGAGGAAATAGGTGTTGTTTGCCAGGCGATGGCCATTGTGGTCTTTGCCATCCCA
>JAAYJN010000119.1 GCA_012522935.1 Candidatus Cloacimonadota bacterium
ACACTGCGCTTTCCATGACCTATGCGCCCGGAGCGGATGATGATGCCAGCGGATGCGCCGCCATTTTGGAAATAGCCAGGATCATGATGCTGCCCGGCTTTCAGCCGCGCTGCAATATCCGTTTTGTCACCTTTGCCATGGAAGAACCCGGCAAGGTGGGGGCATTTTATTGTTCGTATCACCTTAGAGAAAATGGCACCAGGCTGAGGGTGTATATCAATTTAGATATGGTGGCGTTTATCAGCCTTGAGCCGGAGGATTGGCAAATCAGGCTGCATCCTTATACCGGTTCTGAACAGCAGCATCAATATGCCTTTGAGCAGGCAGCTCTTTATAGAGATCTCATCCCCGTGGATGGTGTTCAGGATACTGCTCTTGGTGATAGTCAGTATTTTTGGTGGAATGGGTTTCCCACCATTTACATCCAAGAGCTTCATCTCAATCCACACATGCACACGGTGGAGGATACGATAGACAAGCTCAATCCCCAGTATTGTTCGCAAATGGTGAAGGCTATCATGGCGTCTTTGGCAGGTTATTCTCTGATGCCCGCCATGCCTCGGGAGATGAAGGTATTAGACGCCGGCAATGGTAACGCGCTGGTAGTAGAATGGGCAGACTCCCATGATGACAGCATCACTCAATACAAGGTATGCCATAGCAATATCGATGGCAGCATCTTGGGTGAAGAGATCGTGGAAGGCTTCTCACACACGATTTCTGATTTGGCTCAAGATGAAGAATATACGGTGAAGCTTTATAGCATGGATGCGGATGGCAAGCATAGCTTTTGGGTGCAGGGCTGCGGCATTCCCAGAGTAATCCCACAAACGCCGCTTAACTTATGTGAAACGCCCATTCGCGATGCCATCTTGATTTCCTGGGATGCCAATATCGAAGCAGATTTGGCGGGTTATATCTTGCATAAAAGCAATTCCGCTTCTCATTTGGGATCTCCCGTTACTACTTTGCCGATACCGGCTACCAGCTTTACGGATACCGAGGTCAATTCCCAAGATGGCTTTTACTATTATACCCTGCAAGCGATTGACCTGGACGGTAATACATCGGAGCTTTCGGATGTTGTTTCCAGCCGACCGATTACCTTTGATAGAGGAATCCTGATCGTGGACGAAACCAAGCATAGTAATCTTGAGAGCCCTTACTTCATCTCAAACGATCAGGTGGATGCCTTTTATGAGGATCTCCTGACAGGTTTTGCGGCGGATCAATTTGATTGTGAAGAACATGATGAGCTGTTGCGTTTGGCAGATATCGGGGTTTACTCTTCCATTTTGTGGCACGGAAATGATATGATCGAAATGGACTATATAGCACGGGTCAAGCCTGTCATTGAAGGGTATTTGGCGGCTGGAGGGAAGATGCTTTTCAGCGTCATGGGTATAGATCGGAGTGTGGGACAGGATGATTTTGCCGCCCGGTGCTTGGGTATCCAGCAGACTTATACGCCTTCTTTGGGGCGTCTGAAGTATGCCAATTCCGCAACTGAGGGGTTTATAGATATGGAGGTGGATTCTGAGACAAACAGCAGTATATATGATGGGCACCTCAGTCGGATAACTGCACTTTATCCCACTGATAGTGCGCAAATCCTTTATGTAGCCGGCTCGGATTATGAAGATGATCATAATTTTGGAGTGCTGAATGGCTTGCCGGTGGGCTTGCGCAATTCATATCAGGCGGGAGAAGCGATCACGCTCAGTATTCCCCTGTATTATATGTATCAAAACCAAGCCCGGGATTTTGTGCAACACGTTTTTAGAGAGTTATTCATGGAAAGCTCTGCCAATGAGGATCTTTATCAAGCTCCCCCAGC
>JAAYJN010000154.1 GCA_012522935.1 Candidatus Cloacimonadota bacterium
GTAACACAGGCTTCAGCCGGTGGTTTCACCGGTTTTAACCGGTTGTTAAAGTAGGTCTTACAGTATTTTGGGACCAGGTTCCAGAGGTCAGGGAACAGGGGGGTTCGCTGCGCTCGATGGTAGCTCGCTTTACTCGCTGGATAGTTTAATAAAAGCCGACTAAAGTCAGCAAAACCACCGGTTAAAGCCAATGTTACCAAGAGGTTACGGGCTTATAGCCGACTGTTTTGCCCTAAAATATCGTCTCGCGAGACTCTTTAGGGAGCTATCGTGTTTTTCGAGGTTAAAAAAAGCACGTCAGCCGGCGGCTGGCTTAGGTTTCAGGTGTATTGTACCCCCTGGCTTTTAGCCGGGCGTTTCACCGACTTCAGTCGGTTATTAAATTATAACAATATTTCTATATTTACGATATCTCACGGTCATAATATCACTCAAAACTATCACCTTACTTTCCTTAAAATAAATAGCTGTCCAGGTGTTTCATCAACCATTTAAAACCGATAGGTTTACCCTTACGTAAGACCTTTGTTACCATGTTGTTACACTTCTTTATCTTCGTGCTTCAAAAAACCGACTGAAGTCGGTGAAACGCCCGGCTAAAGCCAGGGGGTACAAGTGTTTACAGTCCTTGCCGGCATTCCTCATTCATCGCGAGCGAAGCGAATCTCAACCGCGAACTCGCGTGAGCACTCAACTGGCGCCTTGGCGCCTCTCAACGCTTGCGAAGCAAGCCCCCCTGTTCACTGTTCACTGTTCCCTAAAAAAAGCCCCCAACGCAGTGTCGGGGGCTTTTTTACATATCGTCAGATATTATATCACTTCATCAGCATCATTTTACGGATTTCACTGTGGTTTTCGGTTTCCAGGCGGTAGAAATACAAGCCGCTGGGTACGTTTTGACCCTTGTTATCGGTTCCATTCCAAACCACGCTGTGGCTGCCAAAGCCGCGGGTTTCGTTGATAAGGCTATTTACCAATTGTCCCTTTACGTTATAGACGTTCAGCTTCACGTTGCCAGCCTTGGGCATATCAAAATTGATGGTGGTGCTGGGGTTGAAGGGGTTGGGATAGTTTGCATGCAACAGCTTGGGAGTGGGGGTTGCCACGGGATCGTCGCTGCTGGTTTCGGGGAAGGTCACCTGCAATTCCATAATCATCACCTCTCCACCATCAGGATTGGGGTGGTAGGCGGGGGCGTTTACGTTTGAACCCCAAGTGTAATCGTTGTAGAACATAAAGCCAATCTTACCCACCTTCTGATTGCCCTGCATTCCGGTGAAGATCACTTGGTCTGCGGGGTAAACATACATGGGTTTGATGTCGTTAAATTGGGGTGTTTCCACGTTGTTTAGCACAATGGGTTCGCTCCAGCTATTGCCCACGTCCGAGCTCACAGAGATGTAAATCTCAGGGGTATTGGCAAAGGTGCTGTAATCATCAATGTTGTTTTCGTGGTACCAACGTGCTCTTTGGCTATCCTGCCACACCATCACCATCATGCCTTGATCGTTTGGCTTGGACACTTTGATGCTGTTGTAGTGGAACATCATGGCATCACTGTGGGCGGATGTATCCCAGTGGGGGAAGGGCCAGATGGTGGCAATATCCAGATACCACTGACCACCCGATTCGATGTATTCGGCTTCGCCCCAGGGAGGTTCGTTATCCCAGGGTTGCCAGTATTCATCTGCATCGTTGGAGGGGTCTTTTTGGGGATACACTTCGCGGATGTCGAAAGTGTTGCTATTGGTATCAAAGATCATATACTTCACGGTTTGCATGGCGGGATAGTATTTGCCTTCGTTGTTTGTAAGGCCCCAGATGCCGGGAAAGAAGATTCTGCCATAATCATCCACAACGGCATTGATATGACCGGAATTGAGGATGCTGAAGGCGATTTCGTGGTTTTCATAGGGCAGACCGCTGTCACCGGTAAAGTATCCGGGTCCGCCGGTGGGTGTTTCGGGTGGGTTCCAGGTGGGAAGTTTGCTAAAGCGGCTGATTCTGGTCCATTCGCCTTCGCCATAATTGGGGCAAACCATCACGTCCAGATCGGGCTCGTCTATATCTTCGCTATCCGCCGTGAGGGCAATGTGATAGCCCACGTAGTATACGTTGCCGGCGTTATCAGCAGCGATGGTGGTATAGGGGCGGCGCAGGGCGGTATCATCCACGTTCCAGGCGTTATATTCCGGCACGCTGGTCCAATTCCAGGTAAGCGGAGTAGCGTCCTCAATCATCTCTCCGTCAAAATCTGCAAAAGCCAGATAGACGTTTTCGCTGGGGTCGCCATTGGCAGCGTGTGATTCGCTGTTTCTTTGTGAGATATAGATGCGGCGTTTGCCGGCGATGGGGGAGGGTCCGAGGGCGGCGGTGGGCCAGATAAAGACGTTATCATCGGTGACGATGCCATTGGGAGCGGTGATGGGGGTGGGATTATCGGCAGTGAGCTGGATATCATTCCACAGGCCTGAAAAGCCGCCCAGGAAGGCATCACTCACAAATTCCACTTCCAGATCGGCATCATCATCCACATTGGCGTGCCAGGCATAGAAAGGCTTGCCAGAGACGGGGTCCACGATCATGGTGGGGAAGCCCTCATGGTTTTGCACGTTGGTGATTTCGTTGTTGCTGATCACGTTTCCGGATTCATCCAGATAGGTATAAAACACTCGACGTTGGCTGTTTGCCTGACGGCGGCCATGATAGACCATAAAGTATCCGCCTCCGCCAACGGCAGGGATCACCCTGAGCGGAAGGCTGCTGTAAGAGCCAATCATGTAGTCATAATAGTTTACAATAATGGAATATGGATCTACTGTGAAGGTAAATTCGGGCGCATTCCTGGTGGGTGGGATGGCTCTGCCCGCTTGCTGGATTTCCCGGGTGGGCTTGATAACTCCGGGGGCCATAATATCCGCCTGCAGAACACTGCAGACCAGCAGCACGGCTGCCAAAAAGAACAATATCTTTTTCATGGGA
>JAAYJN010000158.1 GCA_012522935.1 Candidatus Cloacimonadota bacterium
ACCTATGATGGCAGATATTTCTATGGGGCCGCCAATAGCCCTCAGATTTATGAGATGGATTTCAATACTGGTACCCTGATGGGAACAATCACCTCGCCATTTGTAAATACACGAGGAATCGCCTATGATCCTGATAACGATGGATTCTGGATTACAAATGCATGGTCAACAACAAGTGCCCTGATCGATCGTTCTGGACAGATTGTGAGAAGCCTGACCTTAGGCGGTGCCTCCAACGGTGGCTTGGCATACGACAATGTTTCTGGTACTGAACCCACCCTGTGGGGCAATGCAGAAACCACTCCCAACTATAACAATATCACTCAATACAGCCTCACCAACGGAGCTATCCTGCAAGTCTTTAACGCAGTGGATGTAATCCCTGAGATTGCAAACGATAGCGATATTGCTGGCGGCGGCATGGATCTGGCGATTGGATTGGTACCAGGGAAAGCATCACTTATCTGCGTGGCACAGGGATTGTCCTTTTATGGACTTGAACTCAGTGACGTAGACTTTTGGCTGAACTACAGCCCCAGCGCAGGCGTCGTCTTGCCTGGTGACAGGGTGGATGTGAATATTCAACTGAACGCTCAAGGAAGACAACCGGGCTTGTATTCCGGAAACCTCGTTATCTATCATAATGCGGATATTGAACCCGTACAGACCCCTGTCAGCCTTATCGTTACAGGCACTGAGGCAGATATCGTACCCGTCACTGATCTCAGCATCAGCTTGAGCGGTAATGACTATATTTCCTTAAATTGGTCGGCTGTTCCTGGAGCTGATTGGTATATTCTCTATGTTTCAGACGATCCTTATGGGGAATATGCTGCATTTGGCTATGTGGAACAGGCTGGTGTGCTCAATATCCCTACCGATCAACTGGGACAAAACAAGGCATTTATAAAGGTTGAAGCTGGAGTGGGAAGCGCCCCTCAAATCAGAAGGCTCTCCTCCTCCCCTGCAAAGTAAATCATCAACCTCTAATTAAAAGCCCCTGCCCTCAAAAGGTAGGGGCTTTTTGGTTTTCCCTCCAAAACCTCTATTGGGTGCTGCCTAAAATTTCAGACAGAGATTAGCTCTTTATTTCTTGTAAAAGCCTTTCCCAGAGTGTATCTATTGATGAAAAGTATTCATCCGGGCTAACCGGGATATATACGTCCGGGTAGAGGCTGTCAGATGGATCTCTATGTATATCAGGCCGCTGAAAATACTTAACAGAAACTGTGCAGCTTATACCGGTATTTGGCAATCTAAAGCCCACACTTTCGCCATAAGAGGATGGTTTGCCTCCTGTGGGGCTTCCATACAAAGTGGCAAGTCCATTATCATGGCAGAGGACCGCAAGATATGTTGCCGAGCTGTATGTTTGACTTCCAATAATCAGGATTAGTTTGCCATCAAACTTACGTGGTAGGGCTGACAATCCCGCATTGGGCGCCAATTCTTCCAACGTCCGAGGTTTGATGAGTGGAGGGCTACCGATATTATAATTCACGGTAAAGGGCAGTTCCGTCTCAGTGACTTCATAACCCAAATCAGAAGACAAAGCCTCGTTCATAGTATTCAGATCCATTTGATAGAAATCCAACACCAATTCGCTTATCTTCATACTCGCACCGAAATAGCGTATGGAATCTGGTAAAGAGCAGAATGACAGAAGGATGTCTCCCATGGTGGAATGGCCTCCCCCATTGTTCCTCAAGTCTATGACCAGGTTTTCAATCCCCAAGCTGTCGATGGTGGAAAAGGCATCATTGAGAAACGATATCCATCCTGCAAAGGGATTATCTGGTGTTCCTTCCGTTTCGCTCATAGCATTGAATTGCAGATAATACACACTATCATCCGGTAGAGCCTGTCCCCAGTAGTTTTCGTTATGTTGGGCTGTTATCCCGGTTTTGATATTGCCCCAGAGAGAATGTCTTTCCGCAGCTAATAAAACGATCTCACTCTGGATTCCACTGCGTTCGAGGGTCAAATGTAGTGCACCGTCAGGGCTGGCAAGATTTAAGGCTATCAGGTTAGCGGGATTCCGGAGGTAAAAGGATACTTGATCACGGAACAAGTAGATGTTTTCTCCAGTCGCTATCTGCATAAGCCTGTTCATAAATGTTTCTGCATCCATGCCATTGATGCTGATTACCTTGGACCCTATCAGATCCTTGTGTTCTTTGGAAATGATATCCACATACCAGCCAGATTCATGCCACCACAATCCAATAGGATAAGTTGTTGGGCTTTCACCGGAGTATGATGCAATCTTGGTATGACCATCCTTCAGTAAATGAGTAAATGCTCGCAACTTGGTCTCGAATTGCAGAGTGTCGGTCACTGCGGCAAGCTCTTCCATCAAGGTTACAGCCTCCTGATAGAAGGCAGGCTGTCCGGAATCAAAACCGGGATGAGAGTCGAGAAGGGTTTGATAGAAAAAAACAAAATCTTCCTGAAAGACATTCAATTGGGCGTTGGGGTCGCTTACAAGATAGCTGGCATTTAATCCAGAATGAGTAGCAGATGATAGTAAAAAAAAGATAGCAGCCATTACTGAGATACGGCATAACAGAGTATGTAACCAACTAATGTTTGTAGAGTTTCTCCCAGGCTCTTTACTCATTATATACTCCTTAAGTATATTCTTACATAATCATGTTGATTGTGATAAGTTCATAGTGATGTGATGACCAACTTCAGTCAAGATATTTATTCTATTTCGACAGATTAATTTGTATATTCCTAAGATGTGCAACAATATTGAGTTGATATTCCTCCCCTTTGTAATGTATCACTGAAAACTTCAAATCTGATCACTGAAAACTTCAAATGGGGAAAAATGGGCATTTTTGAGCTGTTACGCCGGAGTTTTGATCACTGAAAACTTCAAGAAAGTATCACTGAAAACTTCAAATGGGTTTTCCAAGCAAATGAAAAACGTGGGAAACACCGGGCGGCGTTCCCACGTATCGGAGGGCATTCTATGTAGGGTCTGTAGGCTGCAGGCACTGTCTTTTTTGTCCGGCTTTCTGTCAACAACAGAATCTCATAACCCCATATCATATTGTGCGGAAAGGACTTGACTTTGTTTACGAGCGTTGTGTTGTAGCAACCATTAATCAACAGTCGGGTAACCGAGAAGGAGACAAGATGAAAGACTCAAACAAAGACCGCACAGAGCAAGCTCAACAGGAGGCGATGCTAAGATTAGAGGCTGCACTGGAAGCCACTGACATGGATCAGGATGCCACCGAGGATGATCCCTTTGCCAATGACTTCTACTATGATAGCTGGTGGAACCAGTTCCGGGGACCTTGGCTCAAGTCGGAGAACATGAGTGACGAGCAAATCAGGCAGCGGGTCGACGATGCCTGGGAATGCGGTGACTACAAGGAAATGATCAACCTGATGGCAGAGTTGATCTGCCGCCTTGAGCAGAAGAGTTAATAAGCTTATTATCGAACCTAACCCGGTTCTGCCGGGTTTCGCTTTTGGGATTACATAGCAAGCGCAAGGAGGGTATAAACTGGGTCGGAGGCAGTATAGACCTGACTGACCCCGATTTTTACGGTTACCAGATTTCCTTCAAGTTTGACATCATCTATATAGAAGGCGGCATCGCAGTGGCTGCTAAGAATGAGCTGAGGTAATTCGGTATATTCCCTTTCCAAAGTATGAGTGATAATCTTATCCTCACCCAAGACGGCAGGACTGCGGAGGCTGCTTGCTCCGATGCCTTGGTTCTGATCCTGGAGTTCATAACGGAGTTTGGCTAAGGACAGCAAGCCGCTTTGCAGGTGTTCCGTACTGATAGCCCCTGCGGCTATCTTGTTGCCGGACACCACTCCATCCAGGATGTGATTAGTATAGATGCAGTTGTTCTGCAGACCTCGGGCATCAAGCTTTCCGATCGTGCAGGTCTTACCGCTGAACTGACCGTTTGTGTTTCCGAGATCATCCCAGATTTCATAGAAGCCGCATTGAGCTTCGGATTCAATGGCAATTTCATAATACCCCGAATTGGGAGTGTTTTCGATTAGTTTCTGACC
>JAAYJN010000120.1 GCA_012522935.1 Candidatus Cloacimonadota bacterium
GTGAGGAGGAAACAGCTCTTTCCATCTTCAGCGCTGATATCCCGGATTATCTGCCGCTGAATACCAATATCAATATCGGCTATATCCTGAGTGCGGAGAATGGCAGCACCCAGGAAGGAAATATCGTCATCCATCTGGGCTTGCTCAATTTTGATTTTGAAGATGGCATAGGGGAGTGGGTAACTGAAGCCCTCAATCCATCCTATACCAACCAATGGCATGTATCCTCACATAGAAATAACACCGTTGACGGCAGCTTTTCAATGAAGTTTGGCGGCCAGGGATCCTCAGATTATGCCAGCAGAGCTTTTGGTGCATTGGATTCACCGGAGTTTGAATTGGGGCTTAATAGCGAGCTCAAGTTTTCCCACTGGATGGATGCCGAGGCACACACCAATCCCCAATACGCTTGGGATGGTGGCTTGGTACAGATGAAGCTGAATGGTGCAGATTGGATTCAGATTGCCCCGGTGGGCGGATATCCCCGCATGATATACAACAACCCTGCATCACCCTTTGCTGCCAATACCCAGTGCTGGTCTGGCTCTTTTGGCTGGACGGATGTCACCTTTGATTTGTCTGCCTACAGCGGCACTGCCCAATTCCGCTTCCTCTTTGGCTCGGATGCCTATGTGACCGGTGAAGGCTGGTATATAGACGACGTGCGGGTGGAAAGCGAATACGTGGATACTCCCGATGATGTGGTGGCAGCTCCCAGTCTCTCTCTGGAGGCAAACCACCCCAATCCCTTCAACCCCAGCACCACCATCACATTCTCTTTGCCTTCTGCCCAAAATGTGGAACTGGCTATCTATAACCTGAAAGGGCAGCGAGTCAAGAGCCTGGTAAAAAGCCCCTTGACACCCGGAAAACATCGTTATATATGGGATGGAAAGGATGAGGAAGGACGAAGCGTATCCAGCGGCGTCTACCTGTATATCCTGCGCTCTGAAGACAAGGCACTATCCCGCAAGATGATGCTGATGAAATAAGTTATCTAATTCATACCTGTTCTTACCGATCAGGTAAGTGCAGGCAAATCATATTACCGGGGCGGGTTTGATATATTGAATCCGCCCTTATTGCAATCTGGAAAAAGGAGGTTCAGATGAAAAATGCGTTTGATATTCTCAATCCCCAATCTCGTATCATGGTTTTGACAGGTGCCGGTATCAGCGCCGAAAGTGGCATTCGCACCTTCCGCGATTCAGGCGGACTGTGGGAAAATCATCCCGTGGATGATGTGGCATCACCAGGTGGCTTTAGAAGAGACCCCAAGCTGGTATGGAACTTTTATAAACAGCGCTACGAACAGGCACTTTCTGTGCAGCCAAACCCCGGGCACTTGGCATTAAAGAAACTGGAAGACGTGATGGGGGATAGGTTTTGGCTGGTAACGCAAAACGTGGACGGCCTGCATGACAGGGCAGGCAATCAAAACCTCATCGAAATGCACGGCAGTCTGCACAGCAGCTTTTGCACTGCTTGTGGCGGGAATCATCCCACGGGAGAGCTGGATCTGGAGATGGAATTGCCCACCTGCCCGGCTTGCAACAAGATGATGCGTCCTGATATAGTGTGGTTTGGAGAGATGCCATACCGCATGGATGAGATTGATGCCTTGCTAAACAAAAGCAACCTGCTCTTGGTGATTGGCACCAGCGGCGTGGTTTATCCGGCGGCAGGCTTTGTGATGAGAGCCAAATATCTGGGTGCACACACGGTGTCTGTGAATCTGGATGCACCAGACAATGATGCTTTCTTTGATGAAATCCATCAGGGCAAGGCAGGAACCATCCTGCCTGATCTCTTGGATAGTTGGATCGAAAAGCTCAGCTGAAGGGGTATAAACCCACATAAGGCAATGGTATCTCCTTTTAACATTCCTTTGAATTTCTTATACTACAATAGTGTCAAAAAGCCAGGAATGGGGGTTGTAGATTAGCGATTATTTTCGTTTATAAGCGAAATTATTCTGGCGTAGCTCCACAACGATCTTCCTTTATCCTTTGGTATCAAGAGGTTAGGCGAAACCTCTGCGAAGTCTGCTCGCTTATATATCCGAATACCTCGTCGTACCGTTTTTCATTTATTGAGATATAGTCGGTTTCTTTCATTTTACTATCTTGATTCGATTTTTTGGATCAATAAGAGCATAATCCCGAGCCATCAGTATCTGTCAATCTAAAATCGGGTTTGGCATTCCCTCATTTTTGCAATCAGCCTTGTTTTCAATTTGGCAAGGGTTTGTTAGGGACAGGAGGCGCCAGCTGTTGGTAGGAGTGGCTGAAGTACTCTGTTACCGCTCGCTCAGCGAGCACAAAAACTGTGTGACGCAAGCGGCTATCACTGAATTCTGATATTTGTAATCCAAATAATTGATCCAGCAGGCACTTTGCTCCTTGCCCATTAGATGTGGTTGCGATATGGTTGCGCCTCCCTGCGGATTGCTGGGTATCGCAACCATATCGCAACCACATCTAATAAGGAAGGCTTAACCGAACTTGCGCAAAAAAAGTTCTAACTCATTGATACATATACCCAAGTCAAAATTTTGGGCACTACTCTTACAATCTTACTTTTGTAATGACCTGGTTTTTGGATACCCTGACATTGAGGA
>JAAYJN010000121.1 GCA_012522935.1 Candidatus Cloacimonadota bacterium
ATCATCGCCTTGGAAGGCATCAGCGGCACACATCACGGCATGTCCCGTGCCCAATTGCTCTGCCTGTTCCACAAATTCTATGCGCTCATCAGCTTCCAGCAGTTGGATCACGCTTTCCTTCTGATGCCCGACCACCACGGCTATTTTGTGGCAATCCACCGCCAGGGCAGTATTCACAACGCGTTCTATCATCGGCTTTCCCGCTATGGGAAACATCACTTTTGCCATGGAAGATTTCATCCTGGTGCCTTTGCCGGCAGCTAAGATAATGGCTGAAAGTGGTCTCATGAGCATTCCTCCATAGTGTGCAGGGCGTCTTTTAGCTCCTGCATAGTTTTATTGAGTGTGGGATGAACCAAATCCGGCTGCAGCTCACACAAAGGCTGCAAACAGAACATCCTGTCTTGCACAAAAGGATGCGGAATCTGCAGATTGGGCAAGTCCAAATGCTGTTGCCCATAAAAAAGAATATCGATATCGATCAGCCTGGGTCCCCACTTGCCTGTATCCGTGCGCCCCATTTGGGTCTCTATCGTCTTTGCCAGCTGCAACAGCTCCAGAGGCAGCAGGGAGGTCTGCACCTTGATCACCTGATTCACAAAGTCCGGCTGCTCTACCCTGCCCCATGCCGGGGAATGATAGAGGCTGGATTGGCTGAGGAGCTCCACGCCGCTATGCTGTAGGAGTTGCCTTGCCTCTGCCAATTGCTGAGATGGATTGCCCAGATTGGCACCCAAGCCCAGCCAGGCTATATTCAGCGGTCTTTGCACAGTTGCACTTCCACGCTGGCAAGGGTTCCCTGAATGGGCACAGAGGGCTTTTTGATGCACAGTTCCACCCTGCACAGCAAGGGGTATTTTTCTATCAAAAGATCTGCCAAAACGTTGGCACACACTTCCAGAAGGTGAAATTGCTGGGTCTCCATCACCTCCCGGATATCTGCATAAACGCTGGTGTAATCGATGGTATCTTCCAGATGGCGGATGGATTTATCCAGTGCGGGATCGGTATGCAGGCGGGCACTCACAATGAAGCGCTGACCCAAGCTCCGCTCCTCATCATGCGTGCCATGAAAGCCATAAAACACCATCTCATTCAGTTTTATTATCATCCAATTCCTCTATATTCACCACGATACGTTTGCCGTATTTGCGGTCTATCAATCCAATTAGTAAAAAGCTGAGCGCCATCACAGCGAAGGCTATCCCCACGCTCACCAGCTCTGAAAAGTAGCGATGTGCCACCATGAAGGACGCAAAGAGCAGTGCCAGAGGCAAGCCAAAGATGAGCAGGGCAGAGCCCACCCTTGCGCCCGGATTGATGAGCAGTTGCACGATATCCCCCTCTTTGAGAGGCAGTGTGCTGCGCACCTCAAAGATGGCTGGCTCGTCTTTCTTAAAGCAAAAGCCGCGCATCGTGCAAGAGCTGCATCCCTGCCCGCGCATCAGCTCCACGCGCACCTTGTCTTTATCCACAGACAACACCTTGCCCAGATCGTCTTTATGATCGTCAAAGCCGCTCACTCTATCTCCTTTATCTTGGCGATAATCCCAGTGGTGGAAAGCCCCTCGCGGAAGGGCAGGCTATGCACGCTGCCGCCGCGGGCTGTCACCAGATCAGCGCCCACGATATCCGCCACCTGCCAATCTCCTCCTTTCACGAGGATATCCGGCTGCAATTTGCGGATCAGCTCAAAGGGCGTATCTTCAGAAAAGATACACACATAGTCCACGCTTGTCAAGGCCGCCAAGAGCAGTGCCCTATCCGTTTCAGAGACGATGGGACGGCTCTGCCCCTTCAGCCTCCTCACGCTGGCATCAGAATTAAGCCCCAATACCAGAATATCGCCCAAAGCCCGCGCCTCTTCCAGATACTGGGCATGCCCGGCATGCAACAGGTCAAAACAGCCGTTGGTAAATACCACCCGCCTGCCTGCCTGCCGCTCATCATCCAGGATGGCAGCCAGCTGGTCTGCCGTGAAAATCTTATCCTTGCTCATTTAGGGATTCCAGTATCTCTGCTATGGAAACCACAGCCGTGCCGCGTTTGCCACACACCACGCCTGCCGCATGATTGGCAATCTTTGCCGCCTGATCGATGGAGGCTCCGCTGATCCATGCCAAAGTGAGCACGCTGATCACGGTATCGCCGGCGCCGGAAACATCAAACACCTCCCTGGCTACCGTGGGCAAATGCCTCACCTCGCCATCGGAGAAGATGGACATCCCCAATGCCCCGCGCGTCACCACCAAATAATTAACCGCCAAGTCTTTACGCAATTCACTGGCTGCCGCCAAAAAGCTCTCTTCATCAGGCAGGATTTTGCCAATGCTGTTTTGCAGCTCGCTGAAATTGGGCTTGAAGAGATCCACCTCCCGATAGTGAAAAAAGTGGCGATACTTCGGATCCACCGTCACGGGGATGCCCGCCTTTTGGGCACTGGCAATGGCGGAGGCGATCAGAGCCGGGGTCATCAAACCCTTGTCATAATCCTCTATAATCAGCGCATCACAGCCGGGCAGCTGCCTTTCGATAATCTCAATCAATTGCTCTTCCACAGCGGAATTCACAATGGAACTATCCTCATAGTCGATTCTCACCATCTGCTGGTTTCTTGCCATCACCCGTGTTTTCAGGGTGCTGCGCCGGGTGGGAACCGTCAACAGTGAATCTGAGGGAATGCCGGCATTTGCCAGTATCTCCCGCATCTCCTCTGCCGCCGCATCCTCGCCATATATGCCCACCAAACACACCTCGGCACCCAAAGAGCGCAGATTCAGTGCCACGTTTGCCGCTCCGCCCAGGCGATATTCCTCCCGGGCAGCTTCCAGGATGGGCACCGGGGCTTCCTGGGAAATGCGTTCCACATTGCCCCAGATATAGTGATCCAACATCAAATCCCCCAATACCATCACTTTGCGCTGGGGAAACTGTGCAAAAATATCCTTATACATCATTTCCGTTCTCCACAGGGTACTTGCCATTGAAGCAGGCATAACAATAATGATCCGGATGCCCCACGCAGGCGCTGATGCCGGGTATATCCAGGTGGCGCAGGCTATCTGCACCAAAATATCTGGTGATTTCCTCCACAGACATCCGGTTTGCCACCAATTCATCAGGATTGGGCGTATCTATCCCATAATAACAGGAATAGCGCACCTGCGGCGAACCAATGCGCAGATGAATCTCTTTGGCGCCGGCATCGCGGATCAGGCTCACTATCTTGCCGATGGTGCTGCCGCGCACGATGGAATCATCTATCAATACCACCCTTTTGCCTTCAAAGAAATTGGGCAGCACGTTATACTTTTGCCTCACGCTCTCATCACGTATCGTCTCTTGAGAATTGATGAAAGTGCGCCCCACATAGTGATTGCGGATGAGCCCCATGGACATCGGCAGTCCCCGCGCCGCGGCATAGCCCATGGCGATAAAGTTTGAGGAATCCGGCACTGGCACCACCATGTCAGCTTCCAAATCCTGATCCAAGACAGCAAGCTGGGCGCCAATCTTGTGCCTCACCTCATACACGTTTTCGTCAAAGTGATGGCTATCCGGGCGGGAAAAATAGACGTGCTCAAAGATGCAGTGCTTTTCTGTATCTCCTGCACGGAAGAGATTGGGATCATTTTCCACCACGCGGATGCCCTCATTATTCACTCTGATGATGCCCGCCGGAGGCACTTCATAAAATTCACTGATGCCCAAAGAGGAGAGCGCACAGCTCTCGGATGCCACCACCACTGCCCCTTCCGGCGTCTTGCCCCACACCATGGGGCGCATGCTAAGCGGATCACGAAACATATACATGGCGTGGCGCACCAACAGCAATCCGGAATATGCCCCGCGGATTTCCTTCATCATCGCCTTGATGGCTTCCGTGATGCCCTGCCGCTGGCTCTGTATCTGCCAGGCGATATAGCGCAAAAGCAGCTCTCCGTCATTATCACTATTAAAATATACCCCTTCCGCTTCCAATTTGCCACGCACCTCGTCATAATTCACCACATCCCCATTGCTTGCCAGCGCATGGGAGGGTCCAAAGAGGGTCTCCAAGAGGTGGGGCTGGCTGTTGAACTGGGTGGCGCTGCCTTTGGTGGGATAGCGCACGTGGCCGATGGCGATATTGCCGGGAAGCTCCGAAAGCTTTGCCTCCCTGAATACCTCTTTCACCAAACCCATCTTCTTGCGCAGGCGGATCAATTTGCCATCGCTCACCGCCATGCCACAGCTTTCCTGGCCGCGATGCTGTTCGGCAAACATCCCCAAAGCCGCCATCCGGGCTGCATGGGGCGAACCGTAAACACCAACGATGCCACACATTAGCGGCTTCCTTTCTTGCTAAAGCTAATCTTATTTTCCTCTTTGTTCTTTAGCCTCTTGAGATTGGGAATATGTTTGATGATCACGATTGCCACCACGGCAAGGGTGAGGATGAGGAGCGGGATATCCAAAGCGCGCAGGATGCACTGTCCAATACTAAACAATGCCAATCCCGCTGCTGCCAAAACCGAGCCCAAGGATACATAACGGCTGATAATCACCACACTCAAAAACACGAGTAATGCCACCAGTAAAGCCCAGGGATTGAGCAGGATAAACAATCCCGCTGCCGTGGCTATCCCCTTACCTCCCTTAAAATTGAGCCATACGGGAAAGATATGACCGAGGAAGGCGGCTCCGGCAGCCAGGGCGATCCAAACATCACCCGGTACAAAGACCATCTTTGCCAGCCATGCCACCGCCACGCCTTTGCCCACATCCAGTGCCAATACGATCAATCCAGCTACCGTGCCATAACTGCGCAGGGCGTTTGTGGCGCCTATATTGCCACTGCCGGTTTGGCGGATATCCGCCTTATAAAACAGCTTGCCCATCAGCCAGCCAAAGGGTATGCTGCCAATCAGATAAGCGATGGCTATCATCCTCAAGGGACAAGCCCAAAAGCTGTTGCAGCTATTCAGGTAATTCATGATCATCTCCTTTGCGTCCCTTGAAGATGAGGCGAATGCTCACCCCTTCAAAGGAAAACATCTCTCTCAGTTGGTTATGCAAAAAGCGCCGGTAGTTTTCCGTCACCAATTGCGGTTGATTGCAGAAAAAGATGAAGGTGGGCGGCTTGATGGCAGCCTGGGTCACATAATAGATTTTCACATATTTGCCCTTGGGATGGGTGGGAGGCCTTCGCCCTATCACCTTTTCCACAAAGCGGTTAAGCTCGCTGGTGGGGATGCGTTTTTGGGCTTCTTCCTCTATCATCGCCACCGTCTCCATCACCCGATGGATGCGCTGGGAGGTCTTGGCAGAGATAAATTGCACGGGGGCAAACTGCAAAAAAGGCATTTCACGATGCAATTCGGCTATAAACTTGCTGGTGCTGTGTGTATCTTTTTCCACCAAATCCCATTTATTGAAGACAATCATAATCTCTTTCAAGCGCCGCCTGGCATAGGATGCTATCTTCACATCCTGCGCCGAGATAGGCTCGTCTGCTGCCACCACCAGCACCACCACGTCGCTTCTATCCACCGCCTCGATGGTGCGCATCGTGCTAAAGTATTCCACGCCATAATTCACCTTGGTTTTGCGCCTGAGGCCGGCGGTGTCCACCAGGATATAATCCTTGCCATGATAGCGGAAGGGCGTATCTATGCTATCCCGCGTTGTGCCGGGAACCTCCGTCACAATCTGCTTGTCATCCCCTATCAAGAGGTTCACGATGGAGCTTTTGCCCACATTCGGCTTGCCCACCACGGCGATGCGCGTATTGGCGTCCACCGGTTCATCCAGATAAGCGTCTGCGGTTTCGGGGATTAGAGACAGCAGTTCATCCAAAAAGTTGCCGGTATTACGCCCCTGAGAGGCAGAGATGGGGAAGGCGTCTCCAAAGCCGAGCTGCAAAAAGTCGTAAAGCTCCCATTCAAACTTTTCGTTATCCGCTTTATTTGCCACCAACATCACCTTATCCCTATGTGGGAAAAGGATTTTGGCGATTGCCATATCCATATCAGTGCATCCCGTCATCGCATCCACCATAAAGAGGATGAGATCGGATTCATCTATGGCAAGCATCGCCTGATGGCGTATCATCTTGTCCATGGCTTCACCGCTGTCAAACACGATGCCGCCGGTATCCACCAAGATGAATACCTTGCCCGTCCATTCCACTTCTTCGTATTTGCGGTCGCGGGTAACCCCCGCTTCAAAATCAACGATGGCTGAACGCTTGCGGCTCAAGCGGTTAAATAGGGTTGACTTGCCCACATTTGGTCTGCCAACTATGGATACAATATATTTTCTCATCTCTTACCTTGCTTGTTGCTGGTGTTTTGTGCAAGTCTTTTGGAGGCGGTCATTTTGTCAATGCCCACGGCTTTCTTGCCTGTTAACCACCCTTGTCTCTCCTTTGTCTACACAAGGGTGAGACAAGGGTGGTACAAGGGAGGCTCATGAGCGAGGCAAGCGAAGCTTGCCGTTGAGAGCTTGCTATGCAAGCAGTTGAGAGGCGCCAACGCGCCAGTTGAGTGTTCGCTATGCTCACGGTTGAGCGCTCACTTGCGTTCGCTGTTGAAAAACACTGACGCACCTATAGGGATATTAGGAAAAACAAATAGCATTGATTGCATGAATTTCTGATAAACTAAAAAGAGGCATCAGCTGCATCATAATAGTGCGAAGCACGCTCAACTTGAGCGAAGCGAATCTCAACAGCGAACGCAAGTGAGCGCTTAACTGGCGCTCTTAGCGCCTCTCAACTGCTCGCGCAGCGAGCTCCCCTGGCCTCTGGCATCTGGTCTCTGGCCTCTAATCTTCATCCTGCTCCTGTATATTCTTGAGCACAAAACTCCGCAGAATCTCCACCGGAATCATATCGATATTGTGTTTATCCACCAGCACGGTGAGGGTATCGCGTGGCAGTATTTCCACACTGCCGGAGGGAGCTATAATCTCTCCATCTCTCTTGATGAGGGTGATCAGGGTGCCGGGAGGCAGCTTTAGCTCGGATATCAGGCAGGAGCCTTCATAATATTCCTCATCAATATAGAGCTCGATAATCTCGTAATTGGTATCCTGCACCGTGATTAGTTCTAAGATTTTGGGCGCTTTGGTATCCTCTTTCACGATCAGCTTAAATTTCTTTGCCAAAGCCACGATACTGGTGCCCTGCAAGATCATGGAAAGGGTAACGATAAAGAAGACGAGGTTGAAGATTTCGTGATCCGGATCCAAGCCCAACGCCAGGGGATAGGTTGCCAACACGATGGGCACGGCGCCTCTGATGCCGATTGCGGAGAGGAACACCTTTTCCTTGAGGTTCAGCTTGTCCAAGAGGGTTAAGAGAAACACGGTGATGGGTCTGCCCACCAGAGTGATGATGGCAAAGAGGATGAGCCCCTGCTGCCAGATATTCACAAAGGAGCGCGGGAAAGACAACAGCCCCAGGAGGATAAAGAGCGCCACGTTCGTGATAAAGGAGAGGATATTGCTAAATGCGATGAGCCCCTTTTTGTAGGGGATGGCTTTGTTGCCAATATAAAGCCCGGCAAAAAAGGAGGAGAGCATCCCACTGGCGCCGATCACCTCTGCCAAACTGTAGCTGAGGAAGACCACGGAAAACATATAGATATAAAAGAATTCGGCTTCCAGATGCCTGATCTTATGAAAGACATACACCGCCACATAGCCCACTGCCAAGCCCATGCCCACTCCGCCTATCAGCTTCCACAAAAACAAGAGGAAAGCCTGGGTGGTGCTCATCCCGGCACCTGTGATCAGGCTGATGATAAAGAGCGTCAATACCACCGCCATGGGGTCGTTGGAGACGGATTCCAGCTCGCTGAGGGTCTTGATCCTCTTTTCCAAAGATTTGCCTTTGAGGATGGAAAAAACAGCGGCGGCATCTGTGGAAGAGATGATGGAACAGATCAGCATCGCCGTCAAAAATTCCCAGCCCACCACCCAGTGGAAGATCAGCGCTGTGATGAGGGCGGTAAGGATTACTCCCACGGTTGCCAACAAAGCCACGGGGCGCATCACCAGCTTGAAATGGGCCAGCTTTGTGCTAAATCCGCCAATAAATAGAATCAGCATCAAAGCTACGTTTGCCACCTCTTTCACCATCACCGCATCATCCAGGTGAATGATGCCGGTCACGTCGCTGCCAAAGATGATGCCTATCAAAAGAGACATCAGAATTACAGGCACATTTATCTTGTGAAATACACTTGCCATTATCACCAATGCCAGTAGTGCCAATGCCGCGACTATCATTTCCTTGCTCCCGGAGATGTTATTTTTGTAGTGGCTAAAACCATTAACACAGGATTTTATTCTTTAGGGAATCGGTCAAGGGATATTTTGGGCACGCTTGCGTGCTAAGGGGTTAGAGGCCAGAGGCCAGAGACCAGAAGGGCTCGCTGTGCGAGCGTTGAGAGGCGCTAAGAGCGCCAGTTGAGTGCTCACTTTGCTTGCGGTTGAGATTCGCTTCACTCATTTGAGCGTGCTTCGCACTGTTGAAGGCTTGCTGCGCAAGCTCCGCTTGCGCTCCCCTGCGGCGAAGCCGCCTCCCCCTGACCTCTGGCCTCTAAAAAAAAGCCCCTGCTTGGAAAAGCAGGGGGCTTTTTCTATCTTAAAGAGACGTATGTTTATTTAATCATCACGGCTTTGGAGCCATAGCTCTTATCGCCAGTCTGCATGCGGATATAGTAAATACCGGTTCCACATTCGCTGCCATCTTCAGCCAAGCCATCCCAGGTGACGGAATGATATCCGGCATCTTTCATACCCATGGGGTAGCTTCTTACCAATTGACCGCGGTTGTTGTAGATACGGATATCCACGTTGCCTGCTTTTGCCAACTGGTAGGGGATGCGGGTGCTGGGGTTGAAGGGGTTCGGGAATGCAGCCATCAACTGTGTGGTGAGAGGAATCTCAGGAGCTGAGCCGTCGTGACCACCCATGTTGAACTGGATGCTGATGGGACCGTGGAAGTTGCTGCTGCCATCAAAGTCAGAGTTTTGCAGCCAGTAGTAATACATGCCAGGCTCGTAGATTTCAGAATCCACAAATGCATAGCTCTGAGCGTGAGAGGTGTTTGTAGCGGCAATCATGGGGCTCACCAGGATGGCGGATGCCAGGTCGCTATCCATAGCACGATAGATATAATATCCCATCACACCGGTCTCGGTTTGGGTTACCCAGTTCAGCTGCACAAAATTGTTGGCGCTGATGGTGGCGGTAAAGGAAGAGAGCTCCACAGGTACGGTGCCGCCTTCTTCACAGCCTATTTTGAGCGGGTTCACAAGACCACCTTTAGGGGCAAATGTGTCCACGCCATTCCAGATTGCATCAGGGGAAGTGCACCAGGAATAGATGTCTCCGGTGGCAAAATCACGGATTTCTATCCTCTTGATACCAGGGAAGCCGGGGCCGCCGGTAGGAATTAGGCAATTGGGGATAATCATACCCCAGGCACCATCAATACCTTCAATATTCGCTTTGTAAAAGCCAGGGATTGCGCTCACATTGCTGAGGTCAATGCCATCGCTTTCGATCACATTGCCATTGATGGGACGACCAGTGCCTGCCTCATTATCATACACAAACATAAAGTGTTTGGGAGGGGCATCAGTAACACCCCAGAGGAGGGTTCCTTGGGCTGAGCTCGTTTCTATACCAAATCTGAGCACTTTGATGCTGCTTTGGCTTGTTAAACGGAGAGCCACAGTGGTTCCGCCATCACCATCATTAAGCATGAGTCTATAATATACTTCGTGTTCAGCAGTAAATCTTTCGTTGCCGGTGGGCTCACCCATAAACCAGCCTGTGTAGTTTCCGTTTGAGTCAGTCGTAAATTCGCTGTAGGTGCCAGCAGTGTTAAAACTGGGAGTACCCGCTGTAGATCTTGAAAATGTCCCGTCTGCGTTTACAAATACAAAAACTCCAGCTCCATTATACGAGGGACCGTCGCTTGATCGTACAAATCTACCATAATAACGGTAAGTGCTATTGGGGTTCAGGTCTTTCAAAGTCAATCTGCCTGCCCAGGCGACACGTTCGCTATTCGAATCCGAATCTGCAATATGCCCTTGGATATATTGAGGGAAAAGCACTTCTTCGAGAGTGGGACCACTCTTGGTTGTGTGGCTGACAGTTTGAATGACACCATCAGTTTTGTAGTTGATATTGTCACCGCTATTGGTGTAGGGATAAATCTTAAAGTAGTAGGTGGTGTCACCACTAAAGATGGTGTATGTATAGGTTTCCATGCCAGCGGCTACGTCTTGGATATAATCGCCACTTTCTTCGGCTACGCCATCCACGGGGTTTGCGATGTCGTTAAATCCAATAATACTGCCTTTAATCAGATAGCCATCCGGCACTACGCCACCTATAGCATCCACCCAAGTAAGCTTGATATCTGAATAGGAGTTGGGACCATCTTCTGCGGCAAAACCTGTGGGATGGTTGGTGGGCTCTTGCTTGAGAACGGTACCGCTTACAGCCATTGTCTTTTCGCTTGCACCGTCACTGTTATGGGTGATGTTGCCGCTGAATTCGCCAGCAGTGGTTCCCGTGAGGCGCACGTAAATGGAGCCGTTAAAGGCGGCTGATACTTGAATCTGGTCTGCCCAGGTACCTTCGGGATCGGTTGTCACCTGGAAG
>JAAYJN010000122.1 GCA_012522935.1 Candidatus Cloacimonadota bacterium
ATAAACGCAAGATTTTGATGGACATCATGGATAAAATCAACCGCCAGAGCGGACGCGACACCCTCTTTTATGCATCCAGCGGCATCCAACGCGATTGGCAGATGCGCCGCGCCCGCCTCTCCCCCGCCTATACCACGCGTTGGAAGGATTTGCCCAAGGTAAAATGAGCCACTGGAATACCCTCTCCCAGCCCATCGAAGCGAAGCTGAATATCCGCCGCTCCCGCTTTATCGCCTGGATAGCACCCGCAGCTGATGCAGCGGAGGCAGCCCGGCTGGTGCAGGAGCGCAGCCAGCAATTTGCCGATGCCACCCACAATTGCTATGCTTGGATAACAGGTTGGGATAGGGAAAACACCCATTACAACGACGCCGGAGAGCCCGCCGGCACCGCCGGAAAGCCCATCTTCAATGCCCTCATGAGCGCTGGACTCACCAATGTGGTGGCGGTGGTGACGCGCTATTATGGAGGGGTGAAATTGGGCGTGCGAGGCCTGATCGCTGCCTACTTCGAAAGCACACAAGAAGCTCTGAAAGATGCCCGCACCACGCCCGCCATCCCCATGGCACGCATCTGGGTAAAATGTGATTATGGCGAGAGCGAAAGCGTGGAAGGCTTCGTGCTCAGCTTGGGGGGAAGCGTGGTGGACAAAGTGTTTCACGAGCAAGTGGAGACCACCTTTTGCCTGCCGGAAAGCCAGCTGCTCGCCTTGCGCGAAAATCTGGATGGACGGAGGCACCAAGGTGGCTTATTATATCGTTTGGAGGAATAAAAATTGATGAGAACATTATTAATAATACCCCTGATCCTGATGCTGGGAATGCTAAATGCCCAGTCTGCCACCATCATCACCAGCAAAAACGGTAAGGGAATCACCTTGGAGCGCCTTGCCAAAGAGTTAGGTAAATATGACGTTATCTTCTTTGGAGAATATCACGATAACGCCACCATTCACGATCTGCAAAGCAGGATTTTGCCCCTGATGTACGCTGCCAATCCGCGGCTCATCCTCTCTTTTGAGATGTTTGAGCGCGATGTGCAGGCGGACTTGAATTCCTATTTGGGCGATTGCATCGATGAAGATGAATTCTTGGAGCGTTCCCGTCCCTGGCCCAATTACCCCACGGATTACCGCTCGCTGGTGGAATTTGCCAAAGCCCATGATTTGCCAGCCATCGCTGCCAATATCCCGCGGCGTTTGGCAGGGCTGGTGGCACGCAACGGCATTGATGCCCTCAGAGGGCTCAGCAACGATGATCAGGTGCTGATGGCAGTATCGGTTTCCGCTCCTGAAGGGGCATACAAGGATAAATTCATCGCCACCATGCAGGCTAATGGGATGCACGGCAATGGTGGCGATAACGAGATGAATGAGCGCCTCTTTTTTGCGCAATGCATGAAGGACGACACGATGGCGGAAAGCATTGCCCAATATAGGGAAGTGTATCCCAAGCATAAGATTATCCACTTTAATGGCGACTTTCATTCACGGGAGTTTTTGGGCACTGTGGAACGCCTCAAAAGCAGGATGCCCAAGACCAAGATTGCCGTCATCAGCCCCCAATTTGCATCAGATCCCCTGCCCAAAAAGCTGAAAACAATCGCAAACTATATAATTATGCTGCCCGATGATGCCGTGGAAGAGGGAGAATAGACATGATTCGCAAAGCCATCCATGCCGGTAAGTTTTATCCCCGCTTTGCTGACGAGCTGACACGCCAATTTGAGGGATGGACCCGGGAAAACCGCAAGGCTCCCAATACAGAGCACAGCCTGGGGCTCATCGTTCCTCATGCGGGATATATGTATTCCGGAGCCGCTGCAGCACGCGCCTGGCACCACATTTCCGTGGATGAATTTGACGCCTTCATCATCGTGCATCCGTCCCACCATTCCATCAGTTTCGATTATAGCGTGAGCGCATTTCAGGAGTATGAAACGCCTTTGGGAAACCTGCATTTGGATACGGAATGTTATGCCGCGCTCACAGGGGGTGAAGAGCCCAAAGAGCTGTGGCTGCGCTATCATGAGGCGGAACACTCCATGGAAATCCAGCTGCCCATGATCAAACACTTCTATCCGGATGCCAAGATCTGCCCGGTGATGTTGGGCAGGCAAAACCTGAACAATTCCAAGCGTTTGGCAGATAAAATAGTGGAGCTGCAACGCCAGAGCATTCGCCGAATCGGCGTAATTGCCTCCACTGATCTTTCCCATTATTACGATGCTTCCACGGCAGAGGGAAAAGACCTGCTCTTGGCAAAACTGGTGCAGGCGCAAGCCATTGATGATCTGTGGGATTTGGTAACCGACGGGGATTGTGAGGCTTGCGGGATTGGC
>JAAYJN010000123.1 GCA_012522935.1 Candidatus Cloacimonadota bacterium
AGCGGGAGAGGATGAGGGCGTTCAGGTTTGCCGGCACAGGCATATCCGCCTTCAGATAGTGGTTTCCCAAGGCAAAAGAGAATTCATCCAACCTGCCTGCAAAGAGGGTTTCGATGGCCTCGGCTGTGAGCTGGTGCAAAAGCTTGCGGTTGGCTATCAGTAGTGTTTGATATGCCACCTCGCGGGTGCTGATATGTTTGAAGAGGTAGCTGGAAAATTCAAAGCCGCTCTGCTTCAGGATGAGGGAGCGCTCTTCCAGGCTGTCCAAACCGGAATCTATATCCACCGGCTCCTGCAGGTTGCGCTCAATCTCTTTCAAGATTTCCACAAAGAATTCCTGACCAATCACCGCGGCTTTTTGCAGGATGTTTTTCAGCGCCTGAGGCAGGGCGTCCAAGCGGGAGAGGATGAGGGCGTTCAGGTTTGCCGGCACAGGCATATCCTGCCAATCCTCATCGGGCAGGCTGCTAATAAAGTTACTCCACTCTTCCAGATAGAAGGGATTGCCGGCAGAGCGCGCCAAAACCTGTTCTATGCTGCGCTCGGAGAGATTCAGATGACGAGTGTGGCTCAGTACCAGCTCCGTGATATCTTTTTCATCCATGGGCTTTAATGTTACTTCCTGCCAGCCGCGCATCCTTTGCATATAAACGGGCGGGGTAAATTCCGGACGGTACATCAGCACCAACAGGCTGGGGAATTGGCTGTGGGCAAAGCGGTCGATGAGATGCTCCAAAGCCAGGGCGCTGCTTTCGTCCATCCAGTGCAGATCGTCCAAAACCATCACCAAGGGCTTGCCGGAGCGGGCGCACTCTTGTTTGATGGCTTCCAGCACCACGTTTACGGCAAGTTGCAGGTGTTGCAGCAGCTCTTTGCCATCCAGCCGCAATCTATCATCTTTGATGGGGATTTCCAAGAGCCAGGCGATGAGGGGGAAGGCGCTTGCCAAAGATTCTTGCAAATCAGCATCGGCATCCTGCTTCAGGCTGGCAAAGGCGGTTTCAAGTTTGGCAAGTTTATCCTGATATGCTTCGGAGAGCCTCATGCCAAAACGCCGCTCCAAGAGCCGGGCAAAGAGATGCAGGGGAGTGGGGCTCACGCCGTCGCAGCCTGCCTGGATATACTCCGCATCTTGCTGGCGCTTGCGGATGAATTCATACACCAGCCGGCTTTTGCCCAAGCCTGCCTCGGCATTGATGCCAATTATCAGAGGACGGGGGCAGGAGGTTTGGGACTGAGTGGCAGATTCTGCCGCCTGGGGGATTACCTCATCCAGAGCCTCGTTCAAGAGTGCCAGCTCCCGGGCTCTGCCCACAAAGATATTGCCATAACGATGGGAGCGGCCTTGGTCTGTGGCTCTGAGGTGGGTGGGGCTCCAGCAATCCACCGGCTGGGCTATTCCTTTCAATTCGCGCAAGCCCAGATGTTCTAATTCAAAGATGTGTTCCACTAAGTTTTTGGTGGCAAGGGGCAGCATGATGCGCCCGATGGGGGCGTTGGATTCCATGCGGGAAGCCAGGTTTACCTCCGGACCATACACGGTGAAATCTCCGGCGCGGGATTCGCCCACCTTGCCCACGCTCACCATGCCGGTATTGATGCCTATTCTCACACTCAGCTCCACGTCTTCATAGCCGGGCTTTTGCCTGAGGGCAGAATTGTAAATCTGCAGCTGTTCCAGCATCTTAAAGCCTGCCCGGATGGCACGCTCCGTATCTTGTTCGCTGGCTTTTTTGGCTCCAAAGAGCGCCATGATGGCATCGCCAATATATTTATCCACAAAGCCGCCATAGAATGTGATGCAGCGGGAGAATACTTTCAAGAGTTCATCCATGCGGGAGTGGATCACCTCCGGCTGCAGGCGGGTGGAAAGGCTGGTGAAGCCCTTGATATCAGCAAAGAGTACGGTCACTTCACGCAGCTCGCCCTCGCGCAGTTGCAGCTTGCGCTTTTGGCTCTGGTTTTCGGCATCCAGCTCAAAAAAGCCGAAGGACATCATAAAGTCGTCTTGCAAATCGTGGACTCCTGTGTTTTTGAAATCAACTGATTTTGGTACTGAGAACACCTTTGCAGAAGGTGGGATAATCAGTCAAGATATATTGTATCAAGAGGGGACGGGGAACAGGGACGAAAAAACCGCGGACCGGCCATAAGCTGATCCGCGGTGTATTATGGTTTATTGTTTGAGGTTTATTCGGCAATCACATAATAGAATCTCTTGCTGCCTGCGGTCTCGCTATAGCTGAGAGCGCTGGATGATTGCAACAGGGTGAAGCCGGTGTAGGGATCATCAGAGCCATAAACCTTGTAGTTTGTGGCGCCGGTGATGGCTGTCCAGGAAACGGTGATCTGTCCGCTGGCTTCTGTAATCTCCAATTCCGGAGCTTCCAGAGCGAGAGGGGCATCTTCAAAATCAGACAGGAAGCGCGGGGAGAATTGCATGGCCTGGTTGAATTGTCCTCCCAGAGCAATGATGTTGACAGGAGTCTGCGGGATCGGCGTATCGGCATAATCAGTATTAACGAAGGTACGCATCACAACGCTGGAACCCACGATATTGATATTTTGTGCAGTTGCGGTGAAATCGCCTGTGGCATCCAAGGTCACGTTCATCACCTTGATCAGCTTTGCCTGGTCATCAGAGGTGATGTTTTCCAAGGTGCGTTCTACGGGGGTTACCACGTTGCCACTGGAAGTGGCGGCAGGGGCATTGGCGAGAGGCACAAATTGCAACAGTTCGTTATACTTGTTCAGGTATCCCGTCACGCCGGTGATGCCATCATAGAGCTGGTATGTGGTGGTGATAATGCCGTTATAGTCATCGATCACGATGGCGGCGGTGCTATCCTGGATATACTTGGTATGGCGGTTATCGTTTTGATAGGTAATGATTGCTTCTGTAGCCAGCTTGAAGGCATAAGTATCGCCAGTGGGTTTAGCTCTCAGCTCGGCAATGCTGTTGACCACCACGGGGAATTGATAACTCACGGTGGCAGTGGCGCTGGGGATGTAGCCGGCGGCAAAGGCTTTGGCTTTGACTGTAGTGGTCTCATTTACCAGGAATTGGCCTTGATAGACGCTGCTGGCTTCTGTGGGTTCGTTGCCGTCTGTGGTGTAATAGATGGTGGCACCGTCTGTGGTGGTGCTCATCGTCACATAGATGGGGTCTGTCTTGAGTCCGCCTGCGGGGCTGATCTGCGGAGTTTCTGCCACAGGGTCTCCACCGGGAGCGAAGATATGGAAGCCCAGATGTTCGAAGGTATCACGTGGATACACATC